>NZ_JBVHQB010000015.1:0-253260 GCF_055567635.1 Streptomyces sp. NPDC026500
GACCGTTTCCGTATCCGATTTCCTCGGTGCTTTCCAGGTTCCCGCTTCCGCGTTTCCCTTTCCGGCGAGTCCGACTCTATCAGAACCTTTCGGGCTTGATTTCCTCGGTGCTTTCCAGGTAATCCGCTTTCGCGTTTCCCTTTCCAGCGGCTCCGACTTTATCAGATTCTCTGAGTCGGAATTCCCGCCCCGTTCGGGGACTGGTTCCGGAGCACGAAGCTTCCGGGTTCCCGTTCAGGCGGAGACGTAAACGTACTGGAGCGGAGCGCCACGACGCAAATCGAGGTGCTCCGCTCCAGGTTGGGGCTTTGCCGGGGGTCAGACCTCGACGACGACCGGGAGGATCATCGGGCGCCGGCGGTAGGTGTCGGACACCCACTTGCCCAGCGTGCGGCGGATGAGTTGCTGCAGCTGGTGGGGCTCGACCACGCCGTCCTGGGCCGACCGTTCCAGGACTTCCGTGATCTTCGGGATGACATCGACGAAGACGGAGTCGTCGATGCCGGAACCGCGTGCCTGCACGTGCGGGCCGGCCGTGAGCTTGCCGGTGCTGGCGTCCATCACCACGAAGACCGAGATGATGCCCTCGTCGCCGAGGATCTTGCGGTCCTTGAGCGCGGGCTCACCGACGTCACCGACCGAGAGTCCGTCGACGTAGACGTACCCCGCCTGGACCTTGCCGGAGATCTTCGCCTTGCCCTCGATCAGGTCGACGACGACGCCGTCCTCGGCGATCACGATGCGGTCGTGCGGGACGCCGGTGAGGGCGCCGAGCTCGGCGTTGGCGCGCAGGTGACGCCATTCGCCGTGGACCGGCATCAGGTTGCGCGGCTTGCAGATGTTGTAGAAGTACAGCAGCTCGCCCGCGGAGGCGTGGCCGGAGACGTGCACCTTGGCGTTGCCCTTGTGGACGACGTTCGCGCCCCAGCGGGTCAGGCCGTTGATGACGCGGTAGACCGCGTTCTCGTTGCCCGGGATCAGCGAGGACGCCAGGATCACCGTGTCGCCCTGGACGATCCGGATCTGGTGGTCGCGGTTCGCCATCCGGGAGAGGGCGGCCATCGGCTCACCCTGAGAGCCCGTACAGACAAGGACGATCTCGTGGTCCGGAAGGTCGTCGAGCGTCTTGACGTCGACCACCAGGCCCGGCGGAACCTTCAGATAGCCGAGGTCCCGTGCGATGCCCATGTTGCGGACCATCGAACGGCCGACGAAGGCGACCCTGCGGCCGTACTCGTGGGCGGTGTCGAGGATCTGCTGAATGCGGTGGACGTGGCTCGCGAAGCTCGCCACGATGATCCGCTTGCTGGCGCCGGCGAAGACCTGGCGCAGCACGTTCGAGATGTCGCGCTCGGGCGGGACGAAACCCGGGACCTCGGCGTTCGTGGAGTCCGAGAGAAGGAGGTCGATGCCCTCCTCGCTCAGCCGGGCGAACGCGTGCAGGTCCGTGAGGCGGCCGTCCAGCGGGAGCTGGTCCATCTTGAAGTCGCCGGTGTGGACGACCATGCCCGCGGGGGTGCGGATGGCGACCGCGAGGGCGTCCGGGATGGAGTGGTTGACCGCGACGAACTCGCAGTCGAAGGGGCCGATGCGCTCGCGGTGGCCCTCGGCCACTTCGAGTGTGTAGGGCCGGATGCGGTGCTCCTGGAGCTTCGCCTCGATGAGGGCGAGGGTCAGCTTGGAGCCGATCAGCGGGATGTCCGGCTTCTCGCGCAGGAGGAACGGGACGCCGCCGATGTGGTCCTCGTGGCCGTGCGTGAGCACGATGCCCTCGATGTCGTCGAGGCGGTCCCTGATGGACGTGAAGTCCGGCAGGATCAGGTCGATTCCGGGCTGCTCCTCCTCGGGGAAGAGCACTCCGCAGTCGACGATCAGCAGACGGCCTCCGTACTCGAAGACCGTCATGTTCCGGCCGATTTCGCCGAGACCGCCGAGCGGGGTGACCCGGAGGCCGCCCTTCGGGAGGACCGGCGGTGCGCCGAGTTCAGGATGCGGATGACTCAAAAGACTCTCCTCACCACGCGCGCCACGTACCTGGCAAGGCACGTGGCGCGCGTGACGTTCGTGCAGTAGCTGTTGTGTGTGGGGTGCAGACCGCCGGGTCTGCGGGTCGTGCGTATTCAGTTGTGTCGTACGTATTCGGTTGTGAAGTCTGTGGCTAGAGCTCTACCCCGCCGGCGCCAAGATCGATCTTGAGCTGGGTGGTCTCCTCGGGCGACAGTTCGACCATCGGGGCGCGCAGCGGACCGGCGGGCAGGCCCTGGAGGGCGAGCGCGGCCTTGGTCGTCATGACGCCCTGGGTGCGGAACATGCCGGTGAAGACGGGGAGCAGCTGCTGGTGGATCTCGGTGGCCTTCTGGACGTCGCCCGAGAGGTACGCGTCGAGCATCGCGCGCAGTTCCGGGGTGACGACGTGGCCGACTACGGAGACGAAGCCCACCGCGCCGACCGAGAGCAGCGGAAGGTTCAGCATGTCGTCGCCGGAGTACCAGGCGAGGCCGGAGCGGGCGATGGCCCAGCTGGCCCGGCCGAGGTCTCCCTTGGCGTCCTTGTTCGCGACGATACGCGGGTGCTCGGCGAGCCGCACCAGAGTTTCGGTGTTGATCGGGACGCCGCTGCGGCCGGGGATGTCGTAGAGCATGACCGGCAGTTCGGTCGCGTCGGCGATGGCCGAGAAGTGCCGGTACAGGCCCTCTTGCGGGGGCTTGTTGTAGTACGGCGTCACGGTGAGCAGGCCGTGCGCGCCGGTCTTCTCGGCGTCGCGGGCCAGCTCGATGCTGTGGCGGGTGTCGTTCGTGCCGACGCCGGCGACGATGTGGGCACGGTCGCCCACCGCCTCCAGCACCGCGCGTACGAGATCCGATTTCTCCGCGTTGCTGGTGGTCGGGGACTCACCGGTGGTGCCGTTGATGATCAGGCCGTCGTTGCCTGCGTCCACCAAGTGGGTGGCGAGCCGCTGAGCGCCGTCGAGGTCGAGCCCGCCGTCCGCCGTGAAGGGCGTGACCATGGCGGTGAGGACCCGCCCGAAGGGGGTCTGCGGAGTGGAGGTCGGAGCCATGGGTAACACGCTACTCGCTGCTCAACGCGTGGTCTGCCCTCGGGGGACACGACAAAGCATGACAAAGGTGGAACCCGGCACTGCCTGCTCGGGGGTTCAAGCAGTGCCGGGTCCGTTTGATCAGGCTAGATGAACTTCGCGAAATGCCGCAATACGGACACTTCGCTCGGCTGATCCGTACATCTGTGCCGGACCGGTGCGCGGGGGCGTGTTACGGCGCCACGCGCCCGTTGGCGTTGTAGGCCGCGTGTGTGAGCGGCATGAGTTTGGCCCACTCCGCCTCCATCTTCTCGCCGACCATCTCGATCTCCCGCTGGGGGAAGGAGGGGACCTTGGCGAGCTCGTGCTGGGTGCGCAGACCGAGGAAGTGCATCAGGGAACGCGCGTTGCACGTGGCGTACATCGAGGAGAAGAGACCGACCGGGAGGACGGCGCGGGCGACCTCGCGGGCCACACCGGCGGCGAGCATCTCCTGGTAGGCCGCGTAGGCCTGGCGGTAGGAGTCCTCCATGACGCGGCCCGTGAGCTCCTGCTGCGCCTGCGTGCCCTCGACGAAGACGTACTTGCCGGGGCGGCCCTCCTGGACCAGTTTGCGGGAGGCGTCCGGGACGTAGAAGACCGGCTCCAGCTCCCTGTAGCGACCGGATTCCTCGTTGTACGACCAGCCCACGCGGTGCCTCATGAACTCGCGGAAGACGAAGATCGGGGCGCTGATGAAGAAGGTCATGGAGTTGTGCTCGAAGGGGCTGCCGTGCCGGTCCCGCATCAGGTAGTTGATCAGGCCCTTGGAGCGCTCCGGGTCCTTCTGCAGCTCTTCCAGCGACTGCTCCCCGGCGGTGGAGACCCGGGCGGCGAACAGCACGTCGGCGTCGGAGGCCGTGTGCTTGATCAGCTCGACGGTGACATCGCTGCGGAAGCTGGGCTTGAGGTCGTCGGCTGGGGTGTCGGTCACGTGCGGAGGGTCCTTCCCATTGCTGGCTCGGGCGGCGACCACTCTACGGCCCGGCACTGACAACGGGGCGTTCGGTACCGTGCCGCGACATTAGGCGCCGAACTTCTGCGAATTCGGTGATTCTGGGCACCTCTTGGGGCATTCGGCCGTCTGTATGAGTGAGACTGACACGTTCGAGCAGTTCGAGTCACTTGTCACCGGATCACCGGAACCGCGCGAGCCCACAGAGGAGAAGCACCGCCCATGTTCCGTCGGCGCGAGCCCGTCCCGTTCGCCTTCATCGCCGAAGCCGACCAGTTCCGCAGCAATGTCACTCCCCCGCCCCGCGAGCGGTCCTCCGCCGGGCAGATAGCCGGCCGGTGGCTCATCGGCCTCACCGTGATCGCCGGGATCGCCGGGTCCCTGATCCTCGGAATGCCCGCCCTGTCACAGGATCGGTCACCTGCGCAGACACAGCGTTCCGAGGCGTCGGACGGCCGCTGACTCTTCCGGACCCCCAAGGGTGGTGAGCCGGCAACCGGCTCGATAACCTCACCGGGCACAGCCCATGCGTGGATTGAGTGAGGATCAGTCGTGCCCCTGCCCTTTCTGACGGCGGACCGCGCCTTTGACGAGGCGGCCGAGGATGTCGCGCTGCCCTTCGACGACCGCGACCGCTGGCGGCGCCCCTACCGGCCCGGCCCCTGGCGGGTGGGCGCGGCCGCGCTCGTCCTGCTGCTCGCCTCGTACGTGCTCGTCGCGGCCGTGATAATCGCCCTCGCCGGGACGCTGCCCGGCGCCGCGGCCTGTATGGCCGGCGCGACCGTGGTCATACTGTGCGCGCTCCGGCTGCTGCGCATGGGGGTGTGGGTCAGCGCCCGAGGGCTGCGCCGGGTGGGCTTCTTCGTCACGCACACGACTCCCTGGGAGCAGGTCGTGGCGGTGCGCACGGTGCAGCAGCCGGTGCGCTGGCTGGGGCTCCCGCGCACGGTTCAGGGCCAGGCCCTGATGCTCGTACGCGGGGACCGCGCGCCCGGAGACGTTCCGCCGCTGATGACCACGCACAACGCCGACTTCCTGGCACGTACCGAGGCCTTCGACCGCGCGGCGGACGTCGTCGAGGTGTGGGCCGACGAGTACCGGCGGGTCTGAGCCACTCGCTCCCGGGGCCGCGTCGGGCCTCGGTTCCGCGTCGGGCCTCGGTTCCGCGTCAAGCCTCGGCTTCGCGTCAAGCCTCGGTTCCGCGTCAGGCCTCGGCTTCGCGTGCGACCCCGACTCCGCGTGCGGCCCCGGCTCCGCGCATGGCGGGATCACCGACCCGCCCCCGGACAGGAGCGTCAGCAGTGTCCGCTCCGCGCATCCCCCGGCGCCGGCACGGCGGACGGCGCCCCGCCTCGGCGGAACCGGCCAGACGGCTGTTGTACGACGATGGGGCCGGCCCGCGGTGCGCGGGCCGGCCCCATCGTCGTACAACCTGATCAGGCCTCCAGAGACCGGCCCTCGTGCAGGGCGATGGCCCGCTGCATGGCCTTGCGGGCGCGCGGGGTGTCCCGGGCGTCGTGGTAGGCGACAGCGAGGCGGAACCAGTTGCGCCAGTCGTCCGGGGCGTCCTCGGTCTCGGCCTTGCGGCGGGCGAAGACCTCGTCGGCCGAGTCACGGTCGATGCGTCCGCCCTCGGTGCGCCGCAGCTCGTCGACGGGCAGTCCGCCCTCGGCGTCGAGCACGGCGGAGAGCCGGTTGGCCTTACGAACGAACTGCGTGTTCATCCACAGGAACCAGACGCCGATGACCGGCAGGATGAGCACCGCGACACCGAAGGTGACGGTGATCAGGGTGCCGTTCTGGATGAGCAGCACGCCCCGGCTGCCGACCAGGACGAAATAGACGACCAGGACGGCGGCCGTGATGGCATAGGTGATCTTCGCGCGCATGTCTGCCGGCTAACTGTTGTACGTTCCCCGGCTCAGCCGAGGTCCAGGAAGTGTTCCAGGCCGAAGGTGAGGCCCGGGGTGGTCACCACGCGGCGGGCGCCGAGCAGGATGCCCGGCATGAAGCTGCTGTGGTGGAGGGAGTCGTGGCGGATGGTCAGGGTCTCGCCCTCGCCGCCCAGCAGGACCTCCTGGTGGGCGAGGAGGCCGCGCAGCCGGACCGAGTGCACGGGGACACCGTCGACGTCGGCGCCACGGGCGCCGTCCAGGGCGGTCACCGTGGCGTCGGGCTGCGGGGCGCTGCCCGCGCGCTCCCGGGCCGCGGCGATGAGCTGAGCGGTGCGCGTGGCGGTGCCGCTGGGGGCGTCCACCTTGTTCGGGTGGTGCAACTCGACGACCTCGACGGACTCGAAGTACGGCGCGGCGATCTCGGCGAACTTCATCGTCAGCACCGCCCCGATGGAGAAGTTGGGCGCGATGAGCACACCGGTCTCCGGGGATGCGGCCAACGATGTGCCGAGCTGCGCGAGGCGCTCCTCGGTCCAGCCGGTCGTCCCGACCACGGCGTGGATGCCGTGCCGGACGCAGAAGTCGAGGTTGCCCATCACCGAGGCCGGAGTGGTCAGCTCGACCACGACCTGGGTACCCGCTTCGACGAGCGTCTCCAGCTTGTCGCCGCGGCCCAGCGCGGCCACCAGCTCCATGTCCTCGGCGGCCTCGACGGCTCGTACCGCCTCGGCTCCGATCCGGCCCTTGGCACCGAGGACCGCCACGCGCAGCTTGCTCATTGCTTCGTTCCTTACCGAGACGGGATTTACGCGACCGCGTCGTGCAGACGGGACGCCTGCTTGTCCTTGACCGGGCCGATGACCGCCAGCGAGGGCCGCTGTCCCAGGACGTCCCGGGCGATCGAGCGGACCTCGTCCGGAGTGACCGACGCTATCCGGGCCAGCATGTCGTCGACCGACATCTGCTCGCCCCAGCACAGCTCACTCTTGCCGATCCGGTTCATCAGCGCGCCGGTGTCCTCCAGGCCGAGGACCGTGGAGCCCTGGAGCTGGCCGATGGCGCGGCCGATCTCGTCGTCCGAGAGGCCGTGTTCGGCGACCTGGTCGAGCTCGTCGCGGCAGAGCTTGAGAACGTCGTGGACCTGGCTCGGGCGGCAGCCCGCGTAGACGCCGAAGAGGCCGCAGTCGGCGAAGCCCGAGGTGTACGAGTACACGCTGTAGGCCAGGCCGCGCTTCTCACGGACCTCCTGGAACAGGCGCGAGGACATGCCCCCGCCCAGGGCGGTGTTCAGGACGCCGAGAGCCCAGCGGCGCTCGTCGGTACGGGCCAGGCCCGGCATGCCGAGGACGACATGGGCCTGCTCGGTCTTGCGGCCGAGCAGTTCGACGCGGCCCGCGGTACGGATGCTGCGCCGGCCGTCGCGCGGGGCGATGGGGGCCGCCTCGGCGTTCTTGAATGCGCCCGCCTTCTCGAAGGCGGCGCGGACCTGGCGTACGACCTTGTTGTGGTCGACGTTGCCCGCGCAGGCCACGACGAGGTGCGTCGGGTCGTAGTGCTTCTTGTAGAAGCGGCGGATGCGGTCCGCGGTGAGGGCGTTGACCGTGTTGACCGTTCCGAGGACCGGGCGGCCGAGGGGGGTGTCGCCGAGCATGGTGTGCGCGAACAGGTCGTGCACGCAGTCGCCCGGGTCGTCCTCGGTCATCGCGATCTCTTCGAGGATGGCGCCGCGTTCGACGTTGACGTCGTCCTCGAGGATGAGCGAGCCGGTCAGCATGTCGCAGACGACGTCGATCGCGAGCGGCAGGTCGGTGTCGAGCACGCGTGCGTAGTAGCACGTGTACTCCTTGGCCGTGAACGCGTTCATCTCGCCGCCGACGGCGTCGATCGCCGAGGAGATGTCCAGGGCGGACCTGCGGTTCGTGCCCTTGAAGAGCAGGTGCTCCAGGTAGTGCGTTGCGCCGTTCAGGGTCGGCGTCTCGTCGCGGGAGCCCACGTGCGCCCAGATGCCGAACGTGGCGGAGCGCACGGAGGGGAGCGTCTCGGTGACGATGCGCAGGCCGCCGGGCAGGGTGGTCTTGCGGACCGTACCGATGCCGTTCGCTCCCTTGATGAGGGTTTGGGTACGGGCGACGGCCCGCGCCTCCGAAGAGGTGCGGGCCGTCGTCGTGGAGCTACTCGACGTCACTGGTCGGTGTCGTCCTTCTTCTCATCGTCGCCTTCGCCCTCGACCACGGGGATCAGGGAGAGCTTGCCGCGGGAGTCGATCTCGGCGATCTCGACCTGGACCTTGGAACCCACGGCCAGGACGTCCTCGACGTTCTCCACGCGCTTGCCGCCGGCGAGCTTGCGGATCTGCGAGATGTGCAGCAGTCCGTCCTTGCCCGGGAGCAGCGACACGAACGCACCGAACGTCGTCGTCTTCACGACGGTGCCCAGGTAGCGCTCGCCGACCTCCGGCATGGTCGGGTTGGCGATCGCGTTGATCGTGGCGCGCGCGGCCTCGGCCTGCGAGCCCTGGGCGGCACCGATGTAGATGGTGCCGTCGTCCTCGATCGTGATGTCGGCGCCGGTGTCCTCCTGGATCTGGTTGATCATCTTGCCCTTGGGGCCGATGACCTCACCGATCTTGTCCACGGGGATCTTGACGGTGATGATCCGCGGGGCGTTCGGGGACATCTCGTCCGGCGTGTCGATCGCTTCCATCATCACGTCGAGGATGTGGAGGCGGGCGTCGCGGGCCTGCTTGAGGGCCGCGGCCAGGACGGAGGCGGGGATGCCGTCCAGCTTGGTGTCGAGCTGGAGGGCGGTCACGAACTCCTTGGTGCCGGCGACCTTGAAGTCCATGTCACCGAAAGCGTCCTCCGCACCGAGGATGTCGGTGAGGGCGACGTAGTGCGTCTGGCCGTCGATCTCCTGGGAGATCAGACCCATGGCGATACCCGCGACGGCGGCCTTGAGCGGCACACCGGCGTTGAGCAGCGACATGGTCGAGGCGCAGACCGAGCCCATGGACGTCGAGCCGTTGGAGCCGAGGGCCTCGGACACCTGACGGATCGCGTAGGGGAACTCCTCGCGGGTCGGCAGGACCGGCACGATCGCGCGCTCGGCGAGCGCGCCGTGGCCGATCTCGCGGCGCTTCGGGGAGCCGACGCGGCCCGTCTCACCGACGGAGTACGGCGGGAAGTTGTAGTTGTGCATGTAGCGCTTGCGGGTCACCGGGGAGAGGGTGTCCAGCTGCTGCTCCATGCGGAGCATGTTGAGGGTGGTGACGCCCAGGATCTGGGTCTCGCCACGCTCGAACAGCGCCGAGCCGTGCACGCGCGGGATGGCCTCGACCTCGGCGGCCAGCGTACGGATGTCCGTGACGCCGCGGCCGTCGATGCGGATCTTGTCCTTGATGACGCGCTCGCGGACCAGCTTCTTGGTGAGCGAGCGGTACGCGGCGGAGATCTCCTTCTCGCGACCCTCGAACTGCGGGAGCAGCTTCTCGGCGGCGATCTCCTTGACGCGGTCCAGCTCGGCCTCGCGGTCCTGCTTGCCGGCGATGGTGAGCGCCTGGGCGAGCTCGCTCGTGACCGCGGCGCTGAGAGCCTCGAAGACGTCGTCCTGGTAGTCCAGGAAGATCGGGAACTCACCGGTCGGCTTGGCGGCCTTGGCGGCGAGGTCCGACTGCGCCTTGCACAGGACCTTGATGAAGGGCTTCGCGGCGTCGAGGCCGGCGGCCACGACCTCCTCGGTCGGCGCCTCGGCGCCACCCTGGACGAGCTGGATCGTCTTGTCGGTGGCCTCGGCCTCGACCATCATGATCGCGACGTCGCCGTCCTCCAGGACGCGACCGGCGACGACCATGTCGAAGACGGCGTCCTCGAGCTCGGTGTGCGTCGGGAACGCGACCCACTGGCCGTTGATCAGCGCGACGCGGACGCCGCCGACCGGGCCGGAGAAGGGCAGACCGGCCAGCTGCGTGGACGCGGAGGCGGCGTTGATCGCCACGACGTCGTACAGGTGGTCGGGGTTGAGCGCCATGATCGTGGCGACGACCTGGATCTCGTTGCGAAGGCCCTTCTTGAAGGACGGACGCAGCGGGCGGTCGATCAGACGGCAGGTGAGGATGGCGTCCTCGGAGGGACGGCCCTCACGGCGGAAGAAGCTGCCGGGGATCTTGCCCGCGGCGTACATCCGCTCCTCGACGTCCACCGTCAGGGGGAAGAAGTCGAGCTGGTCCTTGGGCTTCTTGGACGCGGTGGTCGCCGACAGCACCATGGTGTCGTCGTCCAGGTACGCGACGGCGGAGCCGGCGGCCTGCCTGGCCAGACGGCCCGTCTCGAAGCGGATGGTGCGGGTGCCGAAGGAACCGTTGTCGATAACGGCCTCGGCGTAGTGGGTCTCGTTCTCCACTAGCGTTTTCTCCTCGTCTTCGTCCCGTCCTGCCCGTGTGGCAGGGGGACGGTGGCGGAGAAGCGCTCCTTCTGGTGCTGGCCGGTCTTCGATCGAAGCACCCGGGGCTCTTTCGCCCGGGGGCCACTACCGAGGACCGGCGGCGGCGAGGCGCGCTTCTCCTCGTTCGTTGTCGTGACATGCCCTACCCGGCGGGTGGGGCGCCGTCACGCTGTGTTCGTACGTGCGGTTTCCTGCGTATTGCGTTGTGCTACCACACTACAAAGCGTCGGTGACACTCCGCACGTAGAGAGCACGTGCGGCAGCACATACAGCAAAAGGAGCGGCTCCCAAGAAGTGGGAACCGCTCCCTTCACGGCGTCTTACTTGGCGCCCGCCGCACCGCGGCGGATGCCCAGGCGTTCGACCAGCGCACGGAAGCGCTGGATGTCCTTCTTGGCCAGGTACTGCAGCAGACGGCGACGCTGACCGACCAGGATCAGAAGACCACGACGGGAGTGGTGGTCGTGCTTGTGGGCCTTGAGGTGCTCGGTCAGGTCCGAGATCCGGCGCGAGAGCATCGCAACCTGGACCTCGGGGGAGCCGGTGTCGCCCTCCTTCTGACCGAACTCGGTGATGATCTGCTTCTTCGTAGCGGCGTCGAGCGACACGCGTACTCCTCGTAGTCTCATGTCTGCCACCGAGTGCCCCTGGTCCACTTCTCAGGGGAGCTTCCGTAACTCGGGAGGCGGGGATCCGCTGGGCGCGGCCTCCAGAGCAGCGCTCCGGGGGTGCGTACACAAACGGCCGTTACACAGGGTACCAGCCTGGCCGGATCCGTCTGTCCGGGTCTTCGAACCTTCCCGGAAGCCACGGACCAGGCCACTAGGGTGACGGCAGAGGTCATTCGTACGTGGGGAAGGGGCCGGCGGAACATGGCCGAGGAAGCGGAGAACGACGTCAAGGCGCGCAAGGAGCGGGAGAAGGACGAGCTCTACGCCCTCGACATCTCGGGCGTCGCATGGCAGAGCGCGCCGGGCACGGAGGAGCACGAGGAGCGGGTCGAGATCGCGTATCTGCCCGGGGGCGCGGTGGCCATGCGCTCGTCGCTGGACCCGGGGACGGTCCTGCGGTACACGGAGGCGGAGTGGCGGGCCTTCGTGCTGGGTGCCCGGGACGGCGAATTCGACCTGGAGCCGGCGCCGCAGACGGGCGGTCTGGAGACGGAGTAGCCGGTCGTCCGCCGACGAGATGGCCGGTGGTCCGCCGGCGGAGTAGCCGGTCGGCCCGCGGCCCGTCGGACGAGGGTCTGCCGACGAGCCATGTGGATCGACGGGAATCGCGGGCCGTCGGAAACCGAGGGGCCGACGCGGAGAGGTGTCCGTGGCGGCCCTTTTGTCTGCCCACCTCAAGGTCCGTACATGGGAGACAAGTGGCCGTCGGGCAAGCATTCATGGGGCAAGTGGCCATCCCGGTGCCATTGTTTGTCCGCTTTCGGGGTCAATAGTGAGCGTGCGTACGCCACTTCTGGGCAGGGTGTGCCGTAACGGGCTGCCGCGGTGAGGTGGACAGGCCTGCCCTGCGGACAGTCATGGTGATTAGGCTGGGACGGGGCGCGACGCCTGAACCCGTGGACGGGTGGCGCGCGTTACCCGGGGAGCCGGTCAATTCGGACGACCTCGTACGGACTTCGGGCGGCCTCGGTCGTCCGTGAACGTCAACGGACGACAAGTAGACGGTCGCCCCGGCACGACTTGAGGGTGCTCGACCACACCAGGAGGAATTGTGAACAGCGATCGGGACGGGATCCGCGGGGGCTGGGCGACGCCCGGCGATGACCAGTCCGACGCCGAGTCCGCCGTCGAGACGACGGGCGAGTTCACCATCGACTACGCGCCGCCCGCCTGGTACACGCAGAACGCCTCGGGCGGTGCCGGGGATTCGGGGAGCACGGGCGACTCGCACGGAGCGGGCGATTCGGGGGACTCGGAAGGCCCGGAGAAGCCGGAGGAGTCGGAGGAGCCGGAGGACTTGGCAGCTGCGGGCGCCTCGACGACTTCGGAGAGCCCGATGGACTCGGGTGATCCGGCGGCTTCGGACGTTCCGGCGGCTGCCGCCGCCGGCTCGGCGCCCGTGGCCGGCCCCGAGGCGGTCCGGCCGGCCGTCGCGCAACCCCTCGTCGCGCAGCCTCAGGCTCCGGCCGTGGCGCCCGTCGTGGACGCCGGTGGCGCGACTGCTCTGCCGAACCTTCCCGTGGGTGGGTTCCAGGCGCCGTGGACGCCCACCGATCTCCCGGCTCCCGTCGCCGAGCCGGTCGCGCCGAACGCCGCTCCACTCGCCTCTTCCGACTCCGTTTCCGCTTCCGCTTCCGCTTCCGCTTCCGACGAACCGGATTCCGGGAGCGGGGACCTGGAAAGCGGCGCGACCATGCGGTTCTCCGCTGTCGCGCTGAAGCGTGAGATCGCGGAACGGGCGGTCGCCGAGGCCACGGAGTCCGAGGACGCGGTCGCGGATGCTCCCGTGACCGCGGTCGGCTCCGAGAATGAGGGAGCGGAGGCCGAGGGCGACAGCGAGTCCGGCGCCGAAGACGGCGGCCGGGGCAACGGCGGTGTGGTGGAGGACGAGGACGAGACCGAGGCCCCGAACGCGCCCGTAGCCGCGGTCGGACCTGAGGCCGTGGTCGAACCTGAGGCCGTGGTCGAACCTGACGCCGTGGTCGAACCTGACGCCTTGGTCCAGCCCGGCTCCTTGGTCCAGTCCGAACACGTGGTCCAGTCCGAGCAGATGGCACAGCTCCAGCCCGTGGCCGCGCGCGAGCCCGAGCCCGTCGTCGATCCCGTGCTCGCCTACCAGTCCCTGGAGGCCGCCTCTCAGCGCGCGAGCGTGACCGACGTACCGGTGGCGGACCAAGCCGTCACGTCCGACGACGCCGTCGTCGCCTCGCCGGGTGCCGAGTCCGACGAGGAACCGAGCGCTGCCTCCGCCGAAGTCGAGGGCGAGGTCGCCGAGGTCGTGGAGTCGCGCTCCACGGACGACGAGGTCGGCACGGACAGCGATGCCCCCGTGGCCGACGGGTTCCAGCCGCAGGACGACTCCTTCCAGGACAGCGAGCCCCAGGACGCGGTGCCCGTGGTCCGGCCGGAGGAGCCCGCGGGTGTGCAGGACACGCCCCCCGCCTGGGCTCCGCCACCGCTCCCGCAGGGTGGACTGCCGCCCTTGCCGCCCGCCTACCAGCCCGCGGCACCCGCACCGGCCCCGCAGTGGCCCGCCTCCATGGAGCCCGCACCGGCCGCGCAGGACCGGGTGCCGCAGCAGGCACCATTGCCGCAGCAGCCGCCGTCCGCACCGGCGCCGGGCCGGCCCTTCCAGCCCCCCGCGCCCGCACCCTCACCGGGCCGGCCCTTCCACCATCCGGCGGCACAATCGCCCGCCCCCGGCCAGCCCTTCCAGCCCCCCGCGCCCGGCCAGCCCTTCCAGCCTCCGGCGCCGCAGCCCGTGTCGTCGGCGTGGCCCTCTCCTGGTGCGCCCGCAACTGCGGGTTCGCCGCAGGGACCCGCGCCCGTACAGCCGGCCGGATTCGAGAACGCCGTGCCGGCTCCGCCGCAGGCCCAGCCCTCGGTACCGCCGGCGTCGGTACCGCCGGCCCCGGCAGCCGAGGCGCCCGCAGCGGCTCCGCCGCAGCAGGGGAGTTACGGGTTCCGCCAGTCCGGCGCCCCGGACCAGGCATCCGCCCCGCAGGGCAGCTACGGCTTCCCGCAGCCCGGGACGCCCGCCCCGGCCCCGGCGGCCCCGCCCGCCCAAGCCCCGGGATACGGGTTCCCGCAGCAAGACACCCCGCCCCAGGACCAGCAGCCGGCCCTGCCTGCCGCCCCGCAGGCTCCCGGCTACGGGTTCCCGCAGCAGAACGCTCCCGCCCCGGGGCAGCAGCCACCCGTCCCGCCCGCTCCGGGATACGGGTTCCCGCAGCAGAACACCGCGCCCCAGGACCAGCAGCCACCCGTCCAGCCCGCTCCCGGCTACGGGTTCCCGCAACAGAACACCCCGCCCCAGGACCAGCAGCCGGCCCAGCCTGCCGCCCCGCAGGCTCCCGGCTACGGGTTCCCGCAGCCCGGCACGCCCATGGCTGTGCCGGACGCCGGGCCGCCGCACGCCCCGGCTCCCGGTCCCGTCCCTCAGCAGGGCTACGGATTCCCGCAGCCGGCGGCCAACTCGGCCGCCCCGCAGCCCGGTTACGACCTGGCGCAGCCGCACCAGCAGCCCCCGGCCCCGGGACAGGCGGCCCCGCCGTATCCGGCGCCGGACCAGGCGCAGAGCCCGCAGCCGCAGCCTCCGCACCAGCCGGGCCTCCCTCCCGTACAGCAGCAGCCCGCCGCCCCTGTCGACCCGCGGACCGGTACCGCCTGGCCGCAGCCCGTGCGGCACGATCAGCGGCAGCCGACCAATCCCGGTGCGGCCCCGCTCGGGTACACCGCGGCGGTGGAGCTCTCTTCCGACCGGCTGCTCAACAACAAGAGGCAGAAGGCCAAGAGCGGTCGTCCGGCCGCCGCGTCGTCGCGCTTCAAGCTGGGCGGGAAGAAGGAAGAGGCCGAGCGGCAGCGGAAGTTGGAGCTGATCCGGACTCCGGTGCTCTCCTGCTACCGGATCGCCGTCATCAGCCTCAAGGGCGGTGTCGGCAAGACGACCACGACCACCGCGCTCGGTTCCACGCTCGCCACCGAACGGCAGGACAAGATCCTCGCCATCGACGCCAACCCGGACGCCGGTACGCTCGGCCGCCGGGTGCGTCGCGAGACCGGCGCCACCATTCGTGACCTCGTGCAGGCGATCCCGTACATCAACTCGTACATGGACATCCGGCGGTTCACCTCCCAGGCGCCCTCCGGACTGGAGATCATCGCCAACGACGTCGACCCGGCCGTGTCCACGACCTTCAACGACGAGGACTACCGCCGCGCGATCGACGTCCTGGGCAAGCAGTACCCGATCATCCTGACCGACTCCGGTACGGGTCTGCTGTACAGCGCCATGCGCGGGGTGCTCGACCTCGCCGACCAGCTCATCATCATCTCGACGCCGTCGGTGGACGGGGCGAGCAGTGCCAGTACGACGCTGGACTGGCTCTCGGCGCACGGGTACGCGGACCTCGTCTCGCGGTCCATCACCGTCATCTCCGGAGTGCGCGACACCGGCAAGATGATCAAGGTGGAGGACATCGTCAGCCACTTCGAGACACGCTGCCGCGGTGTCGTGGTCGTGCCGTTCGACGAGCATCTGTCCGCGGGCGCCGAGGTCGACCTCGACATGATGCGCCCCAAGGTGCGGGAGGCGTACTTCAACCTCTCCGCGATGGTCGCCGAGGACATCGCGCGGCACCAGCAGTCGCACGGGCTGTGGACGAACGACGGCAACCCGCCGCCGGTGGCCGCGCCGCCGATGCCGGGCCAGTACGTGCCCGGGCAGCAGGTTCCCGGCCAGTACGTTCCGGGGCAGCAGGTTCCGGGACAGCCCGCGCCCGGTCAGGCTCCGCAGCAGCCCCAGCCCGGCCAGCCCTACGCCCAGCCGGGACAGCCCTACCCGCAGCAGCCGGGACAGGCCTACCCGCAGGCACCGGGACAGGGCTACCCGCAGGCGCAGCCGCCTCAGCCGGGTCAGCAGTTCCAGCCCGGACAACCCTACGAGCCGTACCAGCCGAACCCGGGGCAGACCCCGCCGCCTCCGGCGCCCCCTCAGCAGTAACGCGATCGGCCCCGTCGAGGGGCCGATTCCCGCTCGGGCCCGCACCGTTCACGGACGGTGCGGGCTTTCGCGTACCGGGGATCGCCGCTGATCGACAGCGGGACTGACGGACCGAGGGGGACTATTCCCCGTCATACGCCTCGATCAGTGCCAGCGAGCGCTTCACATCGTCGGTGATGGCTTCCAGCAGTGCCTCGATGGAGTCGAAGCGGGCCTGGCCGCGGACGAAGGCGAGGAAGTCGACGGCGACGTGCAGGCCGTAGAGGTCGAGGCCGACGCGGTCGATGGCGTACGCCTCCACCGTGCGCTCGGTGCCGTCGAACTGGGGGTTCGTGCCGACGGAGATCGCGGCGGGCATCGCCTCGCCCTGCGCGTGCAGCCAGCCGGCGTAGACGCCGTCGGCCGGGATCGCGGTGTGCGGGAGGGTCTCGACGTTCGCCGTGGGGAAGCCGAGCTCGCGGCCCCGCTGGGCACCGCGGACGACGATGCCCTCGACGCGGTGCGGCCGCCCGAGGATCTCGCGAGCGCCCTCGACATCTCCCTCGGCGACGAGGCGCCGGGTGAGAGTCGAGGAGAACGGCTCGCCGCCGCCCGCCTCGCCGGACACATGGAGGTCCACGACCTCGACCTCGAAGTCGTACGTCTCCCCCTGCTCGCGCAGGAAGTCGACGTTGCCCGCGGCCTTGTGGCCGAAGCGGAAGTTGGGGCCCTCGACGACGGCCTTGGCGTGCAGCTTGTCGACCAGCACCTTCACCACGAAGTCGGCGGGCGACAGCTTCGAGAACTCGGTGGTGAACGGCAGGATGAGCAGGGCGTCCACGCCCAGTTCGGCCATCAGTTCGGCGCGGCGATGGTGCGGGGCGAGCAGCGGGGGGTGGCTGCCGGGGCGGACCACCTCGCTGGGGTGCGGGTCGAAGGTGACCACGACGGAGGGGACGCCCAGTTCACGGGCGCGGTCCACGGCATGCCGGATGATCAGCTGGTGTCCGCGGTGCACCCCGTCGTAGGAACCGATGGTGACGACGCTGCGCCCCCAGTCCTCGGGGATGTCCTCCAAGCCACGCCAGCGCTGCACTGTGACCGCTCCTTGTCGAACCCGTGTCCGTGATTGCCTTATTCGCAGCTCTAAGGGTGCCATGCCGTGTGCTCTCGGCTTGCATCGGCATCGGGCTGTGACCGATCGCTCAGCGCCGCGGCCGCGGTGTGCGGTGCGGAGTGCCGCGCGCGGGCCCCTTCAGATGGGAACCCTGGCCCCTGCCAGGTTGTCGATCATGCGGCGCGTGCTGGGGTCGACCATGGCGGACCACTCCCCGGGGGTATCGGTCAGCCAGCGCGCGACCGGGGTGGCGAAGCCCGGGAAGCGCCGGGCCAGGTCGACCAGAGCTCGGTCAAAGCAGGTGGCCCCGGCCGGTGTGCGGACGAGGAGAAGGCCGACGCGGTTCACCAGTTCGCGGGTGGGCTCCTCGCCTCGCCGGTCGAGGCCGTCGGCGGCGGCCCTCAGGACGGTGACGAGAACGACCGGATCCCGCTCGTGCGCCAGCAGCAGATCGAGCAGCTCACGCCGCAGCGGGGCCGACTCCTTGTCTCCCGGCGTCGCGAGGACCTGGGCGAGCGCCGTCCGCACCGGCGCGCCACAGCCCTCCAACAGACCGCTGACCAGGGGAAACAGTACTGTCTGGGCGGTGCTCCCGCGGTCGAGGCGCCGGTCCACGTACGCCGCCATGTACGCGGCGGCTCCGGGGCACAGTTCCACGGTCTCCTGCACCAGCGCGGCGATTCGGCGGGCCGACGCCGACGCGGTGACGTCGGCGAGGGAGCTCAGCAGCTCGGCCGTGTCGGGGCCGAGCCGCCGCAGCCGGTCGCGGAAAGCGGTGAGCACGGGCTCGGGATGGGTGGCGAGTGCGGCGGCCAACGCGCTCGGGGGCAGCCGTGGGTCGCCGACCGCGAAGCGCTCCACGGCTTGCGGCAGGTGGAGAGCACGCGTGAGCGGATCCCGTACGAGGATGCCGAGCGCCCCGCCATGCAGTGTGCGGTCGGCGGGACGGGCGAGCAGAGCGAGAGCGGCGTGCCGCAGCAGCTCGCGGTCGGCCGGGGTCCCCGCGAAGGGCGCCGCCCGCAGCCCGTACGCGACCGCGGCCACGCGCCGCACCGGCTGTTCGTCCTGCGCCCACCGGTCCACCGCCCGGCACACGGGCGACGGCTCCTCCTCGGCCAGCACGGCCAGCAGCTCGTCGCCCCGCGGGTGTGCGCAGGCCACCAGGGACTCGGCCAGATCGTCCGGCGCCCGCCGCCGGTGCGCGTACAGCAGCGCCTGCGCGGCCGTCGCCACGGTCGCGTCCGGCGTCGCGGGCAGCGACCGCTCGTCCTCGAACCAGCGCGTGAGGTGGCGCTGTACGGCGGTGGGGTCGGCCTTGAGGAGACGGGAGACGGTGTCGAGACAGCGCGGGACGGCGGATGCCTCGCCGGGGTCCGGGGGTTCGGTCGCCGGGGCCCGGCGGGGGTCGGCGACCACCAGGCGCCTGAGCAGGTCGAAGCGTTCCGCGTCCGGTACGGGCAGTGCCACCCAGAACGCCGGACCGAACTCCTCCGGCACGGCCCTGCCCTGCTGCCGCCACGCCACGATCCGCTCGGTGAGCAGCCGCAGCACGCCGATGTACGGGGTCGCGTCGGGCACCCGGAGCAGGACGGTGGTGCAGAGGCGAGTGGCCCACCAGAGGGGGTCGCCCAGCGGGGCCCTGTGCGCGACGCCGGGCTGGGCGCCGTGCGGGGCGCCGGACGGGGCTGCGCCGTGCGGGGCGGTGAGGCGGTCCGGGGCCTCGGGCAGCAGACCGTCGACCGCGTGGACGAGATCCTCCAGGCGGAGGGTCAGTTCGGCGGTGCCCTGTTGACGGGCCAGCAGGAGCATGGTCTCGATGACGGGGCCGATCCTGTGGCGTGGGACGGGAACGGTGTCCGCCCCGGAGTCGGGCGTCGCGGAGTCAGGCCCTGTGGACCGGGCGCGGCGGGCGTGCCGACGGCCGGGCACGGTGGTCCCCGTACGCCCGGGGCGGTTGTCGGGTGCGGCGGGCCTGCCGTGGACCAGGCTGTGCAGTGCCGCGTCCAGGTCGAGGTGGGTGCCCTGGATCCAGTCGGCGAGCTCTTCGTGGGCGAAGCGGTAACCGTCGCCGACCGGGACGAGGAGTCCCTCGGTGAGAACGGCGGGCGCCCAGCCGGTGATGCCGGCGAGGCGTCCCGGGGCGGGGCCCCAGGGAAAGACGGCTTCGAAGGACTCCCGGTGCAGTTGGCCCTGCCCGGGTCCCAGACAGCCTCGGGCGGCTTCGTGCACCTGGCCGCAGACCCGGGCGGCGAGTCGGCGCACGGCGGTGCCGCGCAACCCGTTCGCCGCGGCGAGCCGGACCGCGACGCGCAGGCACATCAGGTCGAGGTGGGCGGCGAACACGTCGTCGCGGTCGAGCCGTTCGGCCGGTAGGTCCACCGGCGCGGCCCGTACCTCGGAGAGCAGCCGCAGCACCAGGGGATGGCGGGCGTCGGCCGGCACGAGGGTGCCCTCCGGAATCCCGGCACGCGACCGGGCCCGCCGGGCCTCCTCCTCGGTCAGATCGCCGAGCCGCACACAGGCGGGCAGGCCGTCGGCGTCGGCCTCCGGCGAGGGCTGCCCACCCGGGTACGCCGACGGCCGGTGCAGCAGCTCCGCCGGAAATTCCGCCCCCGCCCGTTCCCAGTACTCCGCCCGGCAGCCGACCACGAGTCGTGTGCCGGTCTCCGTCAGCCAGGCGGCCGTTCCCTCGGTCCAGGCGGGGAGCCGGTGGGCGAGCTCGGGTGGCATCTCCTCGGGGCCGTCGAGAAGGAGCAGCAGCGGCCGGGTGGTGGAGCGCGCCAGCCGGGCCAGCCGGTCCGGACCGATGTCGCCCAGTTCGCCGCCGTAGCCCTCGGGGGGCAGCACACCCTCGTCCGCGGACCGCGGCGCGGCCTCCGCCCCGGTCGCCCCGGGGCTCTGCCGGGACGCGGCCACGATCCGCCCGGCGCGCTCCAGGGCGCGCGTCGCCGCGTCCGCCACCGAGGTGTCGTCGGCGCGGAGGTCGGCGCCGCGCAGCCACAGGGTGGGTGCCGGTTCGGGGCCCCGCAGGCGGCGGGCGGCGGTGGCGGCCAGTTCCGTCGTACGGCCGCTGCCGGGCGGGCCGACGAGCCCGAGGACGACGGCCGGGCCGCTCTCGAACGCCGCGAACTCCCTGATGACATCGACCCGTTCGACGATTCCGGGGTCCGTGCCCGCGGCCCCGGACGGGACCGGTGGGCGGGGTCCGTCCGAGCCCACCGAGGTCGCGGTGAGTTCCAGGGCGCCCGCGAGATTCAGATCGGCGCCGTACGCGGGCACGGTCGCCGCGTTGCGGGCCAGCAGGTCGGCGAGCGGCCCCGGGGTACCCCGAAGGGGGACGGCGAAGCCGGGCGCCCGATGGCCCGCCGGAGTCTCCCCCGGCCCGGTGCCGTCCGGGGTCCGGGGACGCAGGGCGGTGCCGACGACCGCCACCACGGCGCCGGTGCCGACGTCGAGGACCGGTCCCCCGGCCGCTCCGCCGCCCGGCCGCAGCGCGTCCGCGCCCGCCGTGCCGATCGCCAACTCCAGTGCGCCGCACAGGAGATGGCTGCGGCCGGTGGCGGGGTACGTCACGGCGGAGGAACCAAGCACCCGCGCCTCGCGCCAGCCGCCCGCCGCGATCCGGACGTACGTACCGGTCGCGACGCGGTCCCGCACGGTGACGGGGAGCGGGCCGAGGCCGAGACCTTCGGTGCGTACGAGGGCCAGACCGACGTCGGGCAGCGGCGTGACGGCGTCGGCGGTCACGACACAGGTGCGGTCGCCGGGGGCGTGCAGGACGAGTCGTTCCAGGCCGTCGACGGCCTCGTGGCCGGTGATCACGGTGCCGTGATGGTCGGCCGCGAATCCCGTGCCGCGTGGACGGCCCGCCAGGTCGCAGACGCGTACGAGGACCTCGTCCCCCGTCTGTCCGGCGCCGTCCGCCGCCTCTTCGTTCCCGGTCCGCGGGCCTCGCGCCGCCATACTCGAACCTCCCCGCCGCGCTCCTTCTCCGAAGGTAGGGGGCGAGGTGATCAGCGGGACAGATCGTGGGGCGAACGCGCCCCCTTCTACTCCCTCGGTTCACTCCGAGCGCCTGCCCGATGGGGTGAATACGCGAGGTCGGATGGATATACACCCTTGGGTGGGGGAGCCGAGGGGGGACCGTGGAGCGGCGGGCACGAGACCCCGTGATCGCCGCTCCACGGTCGGAGCGTCCACCCGGCCGCCGCGCCGGACGTGCGCGCGGGGAACCTCAGCCGAAGACGGCCAGGCTCTTCGCCTTGCCCTTCTGCTCCTCGACCAGCGCGAGGAACTGGCCCTCGGGGTCGAAGACCGCCACGGTGCCCTTGCCCGCGTACTCGTCGGGCATGTCGAGCCGGACGCCGTTCAGCAGCAGCCCGGCCCGCCTGGTGTCCACGTCCCAGCGCGGGAACGCGGCCGCGGCCGCCTCCGCGATCGGCATCACCGTCAGCTCCTCCTGGAGCTGGTCGAGGGTGCGCGCGGAGTCCAGCTTGTAGGGGCCGACGCGGGTGCGGCGCAGGGCGGTGAGGTGACCGCCGACGCCCAGGTCCGCGCCGAGGTCGCGGGCGATCGCCCGGATGTACGTCCCGGACGAGCAGACGACGGAGACGACCAGGTCGAGCACCGGGGTGCCGTCCTCGGCGACCGCGTCACGGATGTCGTACACCGCGAACGACGAGATGGTCACCGGGCGGGCCGGGATCTCGAATTCCTCGCCCTCGCGCGCCCTCTTGTAGGAGCGCACGCCCTTGATCTTGATGGCGCTGACCTTGGACGGCACCTGCATGATGGCGCCGGTCAGCTTGGCGACCCCGGCGTCGATCGCGTCGCGTTTCACGCCGGAGGCGTCCGTCGAGGAGGTGATGTCGCCCTCGGCGTCGTCGGTCAGCGTGTTCTGGCCGAGCCGGATCGTGCCTAGGTACTCCTTCTCGGTGAGCGCGAGGTGCCCGAGGAGCTTGGTGGCCTTCTCGACCCCGAGGACGAGCACACCCGTCGCCATGGGGTCGAGGGTGCCCGCGTGGCCGACCCGGCGCGTCCTGGCGATACCGCGCATCTTGGCGACCACGTCGTGCGAAGTGAAGCCCGACGGCTTGTCGACAATGACAAGCCCGTCGGGCGTGCTGGGCTTCTGCGTCATTCCGCCGCGTCGTCCTCGTCGTCCTCGCCCGGCTTCTTGTACGGGTCCGCGTCACCCGCGAAGGACGCGCCGGCCGAGACCTCGCGCACCTTCTCGTCCGAGGCCCGTGCCTTGTCGAGCAGGTCCTCGATGGTCTTGGCGGTGTCCGGCAGGGCGTCCGCGACGAACGTCAGCGACGGCGTGAACTTCACGCCCGCCGCCGCGCCGACGGCCGAGCGGAGCACGCCCTTGGCGCTCTCCAAGCCCGCGGCCGCCTCGGCACGCTGCTCGTCGTCCCCGTACACCGTGTAGAAGACGGTGGCCTCCCGGAGGTCCCCGGTGACCCGGGTGTCCGTGATGGTGACGTGAGTGCCGAGCCGCGGGTCCTTGATCCCGCGCTGCAGCTTCTTGGCCACCACCTCTCGGATGAGGTCCGCCAGCCTCTTCGCCCGCGCGTTGTCGGCCACTGGTCCGTCTCCTTCTTCGCCTTGCTTGTTTCGTCAGTCTTCGTCTGTGTGGACTCTGCGCCGTACCGACAGCAGTTCCACCTCCGGTCGCGCCGCGACCAGCCGTTCGCACCGGTCCAGTACGTCGGTCAGGTGCGTCGTGTCCCCGGAGACCACCGCCAGGCCGATCTCTGCCCTGCGGTGAAGGTCCTGGTTGCCCGTCTCGGCGGCACTCACCGCGTACTTCCGCTGGAGTTCGGCGACGATCGGCCGGACGAGAGAGCGTTTCTCCTTGAGCGAGTGAACATCGCCGAGGAGCAGATCGAAGGACAGCGTCCCCACATACATGTGTAACCGGATGTCCCGCCGGTACGGGATAGATGGCCTGCCAATGCACTTGGCAGGGACATCAGAACCGTACAACGAACCGTCGGCTCGCTCGACGGGGTTTCCGGGCCCCGGGTCGTTCGCCCGATCGGTGACCGGCCGGGGCCGGTCACACAGTTCCCCGCGCCCCGAAGAGGGACGCGGGGAATTGCGTGATCCGGTAAAAGCCAGGCTGGCCGGCGGTGACTGCTCACCGCCGGCCAGCCTGGGAACCGCTTTACGAGCGCGGCTTCTCGCGCATCTCGTACGTCGCGATGACGTCGTCGACCTTGATGTCGTTGAAGTTGCCGAGGTTGATACCGCCCTCGAACCCTTCGCGGATCTCGGTGACGTCGTCCTTGAAGCGACGCAGCCCGGAGATGTTGAGGCTCTCCGCGATGACCTTGCCGTCGCGGACGAGTCGCGCCTTGGTGTTGCGCTTGACCTCGCCCGAGCGGACCAGGACACCGGCGATGTTGCCCAGCTTGGACGACTTGAAGACCTCGCGGATCTCCGCCGTGCCGAGCTCGACCTCCTCGTACTCCGGCTTGAGCATGCCCTTCAGGGCCGCCTCGATCTCCTCGATGGCCTGGTAGATCACCGAGTAGTACCGGACGTCGACGCCCTCGCGCTCCGCCATCTGCGCCGCGCGGCCCGCAGCGCGGACGTTGAAGCCGATGACGATGGCGTCGGAGCCGGTCGCCAGGTTGATGTCGGACTCGGTGACCGCACCCACACCGCGGTGCAGGACACGGATGTCGACCTCGTCGCCGACGTCGAGCTGGAGCAGCGAGGACTCGAGAGCCTCCACCGAACCGGACGCGTCGCCCTTGATGATGAGGTTGAGTTCCTGCACCAGACCGGCCTTGAGGGCCTCGTCCAGGTTCTCCAGGGAGAACCGGACACCCCGGCGGGCGAAGTTGGCGTTGCGCTCACGCGCCGCGCGCTTCTCGGCGATCTGACGCGCCGTGCGGTCCTCGTCGACAACCAGGAAGTTGTCGCCGGCGCCCGGGACGTTGGTGAGACCGAGGACGAGGACCGGAGTCGAGGGACCCGCCTCTTCCACGTTCTCGCCCTTGTCGTCGAGCATCGCTCGGACACGGCCGTACGCGTCGCCGACCACCATGGTGTCGCCGACCCGCAGGGTGCCTCGCTGGACCAGGACGGTCGCGACGGCGCCGCGGCCACGGTCGAGGTGGGACTCGATCGCAATACCCTGCGCGTCCTGCTCCGGGTTGGCCCGCAGGTCGAGCGAGGCGTCCGCGGTGAGGACCACGGCCTCCAGCAGGGCGTCGATGTTCAGACCCTGCTTGGCGGAGATGTCGACGAACATCGTGTCGCCGCCGTACTCCTCGGCCACCAGACCGAACTCGGTGAGCTGACCGCGCACCTTCGTCGGGTCGGCACCCTCGACGTCGATCTTGTTGACCGCGACCACGATCGGCACGTCGGCCGCCTTGGCGTGGTTCAGCGCCTCGATCGTCTGGGGCATCACACCGTCGTTGGCCGCCACCACGAGGATCGCGATGTCGGTCGACTTCGCACCACGGGCACGCATGGCGGTGAACGCCTCGTGACCCGGGGTGTCGATGAAGGTGATCTTGCGCTCTTCGTCGTTGACCTCGGTCGTGACCTGGTACGCACCGATGTGCTGCGTGATACCGCCGGCCTCGCCCGCAACGACGTTCGTCTTGCGGATGGTGTCGAGCAGTCGGGTCTTACCGTGGTCGACGTGACCCATGACGGTCACGACCGGCGGACGCGCGACGAGGAACTCCTCGCCACCCTCGTCCTCGCCGAACTCGATGTCGAAGGACTCGAGCAGCTCGCGGTCCTCCTCCTCGGGGCTGACGATCTCGAGGACGAAGTTCATCTCGTCCGCGAGGAGCTTCAGCGTCTCGTCGGAGACGGACTGCGTGGCAGTGACCATCTCGCCGAGGTTCATCATCACGCCGACGAGCGACGCCGGGTTGGCGCCGATCTTCTCCGCGAAGTCGGTGAGGGACGCACCGCGCGACAGGCGGACGGACTGTCCGTTGCCGCGAGGCAGCATCACGCCGCCGACCGACGGGGCCTGCATGGCCTCGTACTCCTGGCGCCTCTGCCGCTTCGACTTGCGACCACGACGCGCCGGACCGCCGGGACGGCCGAACGCACCCTGTGTGCCACCACGGCCACCGGGACCACCCGGACGACCGCCGAAGCCGGGACGACCGCCGCCGCCACCACCGGGACCACCCGGACGACCGGCGAAACCGCCGCCACCGCCACCGGGACCACCGGGACGACCGGCGAAACCGCCGCCGCCACCACCGGGACCGGCCGGACGACCGGCGAAACCGCCGCCCGGACGACCGCCGCCGCCACCGGGACCACCGGGACGACCGCCACCGGCACCGGGACCACGGCCACCGGGGCCGCCGCCGGGACGCGGGCTGCCCGCGGCCGGACGCTGAGGCATCATGCCGGGGTTCGGACGGTTACCGCCCGGACCGCCGCCGGGACGCGGGGCCTGCGGACGGGGCATGCCGCCCGGAGTGGGACGGGCACCGCCCGGACCGCCCTGCGGACGCGGAGCGCCGCCGGGACCGCCCTGGGGACGCGGAGCACGGTCCTGGCCGCCCGCGCCCTGCGGACGCGGACCACCGGGGGCACCGGCGCCACCGGGACGCGGGGCACCGCCCGGACGGGGCGTCTGCGGACGCGCCATGCCGGTGGAGCCACCAGAGGTGAACGGGTTGTTGCCCGGACGGGGACCGGCCGGACGGGCGCCGGGACGCGGAGCCTGGCCGCCGGGGCGCGGGGCGCCCTGACGGTCGCCGCGCTCGGGACGGTCGCCACGACCCTGACCACCCTGACCGGGACCACCGGCCGGACGGGCACCGGGACGCGGAGCCTGGCCGGCGGGACGCGGGGCGCCCGGACGGGGACCCGCGGCCGGAGCCGAGGACGTCGACGGAGTCGTCGGCGCGGCAGGCGCCGACGGCGGCGCGGTGAACTCGGGCACGGCCGGAGCCGGAGCCGCCGGAGCGGGCTTCGGGGCCGGCTTGGGACCCGGGGTCGGGCGCGGACCCGCGGCGGCCGGGGTGACCGGAGCAGCCGCGGGCTTCTCGGCCGCGGCCGGCTTCGGGGCCGGCGGGCGCGGGGCGGCCGGACGGGCCGTCTGCGCCGGAGAGGGGGCACCCGGCTTGGCCGGGGCAGCCTTGCGCGGGGCGGGCTTGCCGCCACCGTTGCCCTGCTGGAGGGCATCTGTCAGCTTGCGTACGACGGGCGCCTCGATGGTCGAGGACGCCGAACGGACGAATTCACCGAGTTCTTGGAGCTTGGCCATGACGACCTTGCTCTCTACGCCGAACTCCTTGGCGAGTTCGTATACCCGGACCTTAGCCACTTCGCTCCTTTTAGGTCCGGGTTTGCGTCCGGACCGTCGCTACTTCATGGGCGTACTCATCGCGTGCTCATCGAGTGCTCATCGCAATCTCGACCTACTTCCAACTCGCGGAATACCAGGGCCGCACGGGGGTTCCGCACGACGCTTCTTACGGGTTTGCCTGCTCGACGTAGACGCGCAACGCCGCCGTGTCGAGCGGTCCCGGAGCGCGCAGCGCCCGTGGGATCGCCCGGCGGCGGACCGCCAGATCGAGACAGTCCAGAACGGGATGCACGTACGCACCCCGGCCGGGCAGCGTACCGCGATGATCGGGGGCACATTCACCCTCGACCGCCACGATGCGCAGCAAGTCTCTCTTGGCCGCTCGCTCCCGGCACCCCACACAGGTGCGTTCAGGGCATGCGCGGGCTCGCGTCCGGCCAGACACTCTTAAGTCTACCTCCCCGTACCGACCTCACCCCTTTGGGGCAAGAATCGAACGGTTGTTGTCGTGATGTAAGCGATCCGTGGGCCGGATCTATTCCCGCTCTATTCCCCGCGCTGCTCGGCGGGGTGCTCGGTGTCCGGACGGATGTCGATCCGCCAGCCCGTGAGGCGGGCGGCGAGGCGGGCGTTCTGGCCCTCCTTGCCGATCGCCAGCGACAGCTGGTAGTCGGGGACCGTCACGCGCGCGGAGCGGGCCGCGAGGTCGACGACCTCGACCTTGGAGACACGGGCCGGGGAGAGCGCGTTCGCCACCATGTCGGCCGGGTCGTCCGACCAGTCGACGATGTCGATCTTCTCGCCGTTCAGTTCGGCCATCACGTTGCGCACCCGGCCGCCCATGGGGCCGATGCAGGCGCCCTTGGCGTTCAGACCGCTGCGGTTGGACCGCACGGCGATCTTCGTGCGGTGGCCGGCCTCGCGGGCGATGGCTGCGATCTCGACGGAACCGTCGGCGATCTCCGGCACCTCCAGCGCGAAGAGCTTCTTCACGAGGTTGGGGTGCGTGCGGGACAGGGTCACGGACGGACCGCGGACACCCTTGGCCACCCGTACGACGTACGAGCGCAGGCGCAGGCCGTGCTCGTAGTTCTCGCCGGGGACCTGCTCCTGCACCGGCAGGATGGCCTCCAGCTTGCCGATGTCCACGAGCACGTTCTTCGGGTCGCGGCCCTGCTGGACCACACCGGTGACGATGTCGCCCTCGCGGCCCGCGTACTCGCCGAGGGTCGCGTCGTCCTGGGCGTCCCGCAGGCGCTGCAGGATGACCTGCTTGGCGGTGGTCGCGGCGATCCGGCCGAACCCCGACGGGGTGTCGTCGAACTCGCGCGCCTCCTGCCCCTCCTCCAGGTCCTCGGGGTCCTCCTTCGCCCACACGGTCACATGGCCGGTCTCCCGGTCGAGTTTCACGCGCGCGCGCCGGCGGCTTCCCTCGGTGCGGTGGTAGGCGATGAGGAGGGCCGACTCGATCGCCTCGACCAGCAGGTCGAAGGAGATCTCCTTCTCCCGTACCAAACCCCGCAGGGCACTCATGTCGATGTCCACGGCTACGCCTCCTCTTCCTTCTTGTCCTTGCGGCTGAACTCGACCTGGACGCGGGCCTTGACGATGTCCGCGAAGGCGAGCCGCTTGGCGGTGGGCTTGCGCCCCTTCACGCCCGGCACTTCGACATCCAGACCGTCGTCCTCGACCCGCAGGATCCTGGCGAGCAGTTCTTCGTTGTCCGCCAGCTGGAACTTCACCAGGCGGTCGGTGGCGCGTACGTAGTGGCGGTGCTCCTTGAGCTCGCGCTCGGCACCGGGGGTTCCTACTTCGAGGGTGTATTCACCCGCACCCATCGCGTCCGTCTCGTCGAGCTTCGCCGAGAGCGCGCGGCTCACATCGGCGATCGCGTCCAGGTCGGCACCTTCGTCCGAATCCACGACGACGCGCAGAACACGCTTGCGACCTACGGTCTCCACTTCGATCTCTTCAAGATCGAGGCCCTGGGAGCTCACGAGCGGATCCAGGAGTTCTCGCAGCCTCTCGCTCTGGGTCGTGCTCATCCGGGTGACTCCTCGGCCGCGTGTGCTGTTGTGGGTTGGTCGCGTGTCAGCTCAAAGGGTATCCGGTCGCGGAGGGTGTTGCCGTCCACCGGAGCGGGCGCGCTCGCGCCGACGGGTGCCGGAGGGCCTCCGCGAAATCGCCCCGGAGACAGATGGAGGAGAGCCGCTGGGAGGTGATCGGCCCATGCGCGGGTACCGTGATCACGGGCAGCTCGCCCATACATTCGTACGAGCCCTCCGAGGACGTCTGCCGTGTCGTTCCCCCTGCCGTCGCGCACCCCGTCGGGTCCGCGCCGAAGGACCCTGCTCGCGGCCGCCGCGGGCGCCTTCGCGCTCGCGGGCTGTTCCGCTCCCGAGCCGTCCAGCGACACGACGGGCGGCAGCCCCTCGGCCGCAGACCGGGCCCGCGCGCGTGCCGCCCGCGACAGCATGACGCTCTCCGACCGGTACACCGCGGTGATCGCCGCCCATCCGGACCTTGCGGAGCGGCTCGGCCCGCTGCGGGCGGAGGTGGTCCGGCACGTGAAGGCGTTCGGAGGCGGCAGCGCGGGGGCGTCCGCGTCCCCGTCCGTCTCTCCGCCCTCGCCCTCCTCGTCGGCTTCTCCGTCCACGTCCCCGTCGGGGTCTCCGTCGGTTTCCGCGTCGGAGTCGGCGTCGAGCGCGGCTTCGGCTTCGGCTTCGGCTTCGGTCAGTGCCTCCCCCGGTGTGGCGGCCCGGCCCAAGGACGCGCTCGCCGACCTCGCCTCCGCCGAACTGGCGCTCGCGGACGAACGGACGCAGGCACTTGTGGAGGTTCCCGGCGAGCTCGCCCGACTGCTCGCCTCGGTGGCGGCGGCCGGTGCGGCCCACGCGTTTCTGCTGACGAAGGCGGCGAAGTGAGCAAGCGGAACAAGACCGAGGAAGCCGAGCTCAAGGCCCTGCAGGCCGCGCTGGGCGCCGAGCACGCGGCCGTCTACGGCTACGGTGTCGTCGGCGGCCGGATCGGCGAGGCCCGGCAGCCGGACGCCCGGTCGGGGTACGACGCCCATCGGGCACGCCGGGACGAACTGGCGCGGGCGGTGAAGGACATGGGCGGCACACCCGAGGCCGCGTCGGCCGCGTACATGCTGCCGTTCCCCGTGACGAACACCGCCACGGCCATACGGTTCGCGGCCGAGCTGGAGGAGCGGGTGGCCGACGTGTACTCCGACCTCGTACGCGCCGCCACGGGCGACCGGCGGCGCATGGCGGCCGGGGCGCTGCGGGAGGCCGCAGTCCGTGCGGTGCGCTGGAGCGGCGAGAGCGTAGCCTTCCCTGGGCTCGCCGAGCGGGCCGGCAACCCGTCCGCCACTCCCACTCCGTCCGCAACGGCGCCCTCGCCGACGTAACGCGACCTGGAACCTGGAAGGGAACATCCCGCGCATGGACTCGCGCATGGCCTTCGAACCGCCGCAGCGCCTTCTTCGGGCGCTCGGCGAGACCCGCCGGAGCGGGCCGGAGGGGGCCGACGAGGCCGACGAGTGGCTGGAGAGACTGCCCGAGCTGGTCCAACAGGCCCTCGATCTACGCGAGTTGACCGTGGAACGGGTGCAGGCACCGGGTGGGCGCAGCAGTCTGGTCGTCCTGGTGCGGCAGGCCGGCGGCACGCCCGCCGTGCTGAAGCTGTCGCCCGAGCGGGCGCGTCCGGAGAGCGAGCGAGCGGCGCTCGCCCACTGGGACGGCCGCGGCGCGGTCCGCCTTCTCGCTCCGGACGACAGCAACGACACCCACGGCGTCCTGCTGCTGGAGCGGCTGCACCCGGACATGTCCGTACGGTCGCTGCCCGAGGCGAAGGCCCTGCTGGAGGCGGCGGGGACGCTGCGGCGGCTGTGGGTCGAGCCGCCCGCCGGCCATGTCTTCGAGACCGTCGCGGAGCGCACCGGGCGGCAGGCCGAGGCCATGCGGGCCACGGCGGCGGCCGAGGCCGGTACCGGAGCCGAGGTCGGGGCCCTGGTCGACGCGGCGCTCGCGGCCCGCGACGAGCTGCTGGCCGGACCGCCCGAGGCACGGCTGCTGCACGGCACGTTCCGGCAGAGCAAAGTGCTCGCCGGGGAGCGCGTGCCCTGGCTGGCCGTGGGGCCGGACCCGGTGGTCGGTGAGTGCGCATTCGACCTGGCCCGGCTGGTCCGCGACCGGGTGGAGGACCTCATCGCGTCGCCTTCGGGGCCGTCGATCACCCGGCGCCGGGTCAAGCGGCTCGCCGAGTCCCTGGACGTGGACCAGGAACGGCTGCGCGGCTGGACCCTGTTCCGCGCCGTCGAGTCGGGTGTCCGGGCGGGCCGGGTCGGCCGCCTCCGCGACGCCGAACTCCTCCTGGAGTTCGCCGGCTGGCTCTAGGGCCTGTCTGACACTTCGCGTCGGATCAGGCCTCGGCGTCTGGCGCCGTGCAACGTAAGGCGGAGGGTCGCCCTCGTACCGGGCGTACTTGGGCGTGCCCGACAACGCGGCGAGTTGCGGTGCCAGGCGTCGCGGGCGCGGCGCCTGGCACCGCAACTCGCTCTCGGCTTCGACGAGTTCGAGGATCCCCTGGCGCACGGCCGGCGGCGCCCGCTCGGGTTCTGTCCGGGCCGCACCTCCCCGCGTGGCACATGACCCTTATGACACATGGCACATGACGGACCGTCATGTGCTGCGGGTGCGGAGAACAGCCCGAGAGAAAAAGACCGACGGCGCCCCTCGCCCCTCGCGAGAGGAGCTGTGGGGGCGCCGTCGGCTGAACGGCTACGCCGTCAGGCGGGCGATCGCCTCTTCGACGGTCAGTTCCTCGCGCTCGCCGGTGCGGCGGTCCTTCAGCTCCACGACGCCCTCGGCCGAGCGGCGGCCGGCGACCAGGATCGTCGGTACGCCGATGAGCTCCGCGTCGGTGAACTTCACGCCCGGGGAGACGCCGGCACGGTCGTCGACCAGGACGCGGACACCCGCGGCACCGAGCTTCTCGGACACGTCGAGCGCCAGCTCGGTCTGGAGGGCCTTGCCCGCGGCGACCACGTGCACGTCGGCGGGAGCGACCTCCTTGGACCAGCACAGGCCCTGCTCGTCGGCCGACTGCTCGGCCAGCGCGGCGACCGCGCGGGAGACGCCGATGCCGTACGAGCCCATGGTCACGCGGACCGGCTTGCCCTGCTGCCCGAGGACATCGAGACCGAAGGTGTCGGCGTACTTGCGGCCGAGCTGGAAGATGTGACCGATCTCGATGGCGCGGTCCATCTTGAGGCCGGTGCCGCACGCCGGGCAGGGGTCACCCGCCTGCACCACGACGACGTCGAGGTAGTCGTCGACCTCGAAGTCACGGCCGGCGACGACATTCTTCGCGTGCGTGTTGATCTTGTTGGCGCCGGTGATCCAGGCCGTGCCGGGCGCGACGCGCGGGTCGGCGATGTAGCGGACCTTCTCCAGACCCTGCGGGCCCACGTAGCCGCGTACGAGGTCGTCGCGGCCCTCGAAGTCCTCGGCCGTGACGAGCTCGACGACGGCCGGGGCGAGGTGCTCGCCCAGCTTGCCGAGGTCGACCTCGCGGTCGCCGGGGACACCCACGGCGACGATCTCGCCGTCGACCTTGACCAGCAGGTTCTTCAGGGTCGCGGAGGCGGGCACGCCGAGGTGCTCGGCGAGCGTCTCGATGGTCGGGGTGTCGGGGGTGTCCAGCTCCTCGACCGCGCCGTGCTCCGCGGACACGGGCGTGAGCTTGAACGTCACGGCCTCCGTGTTGGCGGCGTAGTCGCAGGCCGGGCAGTCCACGAAGGTGTCCTCACCGGCGGCGGCGGGAGCGAGGAACTCCTCGGAGGCCGAGCCGCCCATGGCGCCGGAGACGGCGGACACGATGCGGTAGTCGAGACCGAGGCGCGCGAAGATCTTCTGGTACGCCTCGCGGTGCAGCTTGTAGGACTCGGCGAGGCCCTCGTCCGTGATGTCGAAGGAGTACGAGTCCTTCATCTGGAACTCGCGGCCGCGCAGCACGCCGGAGCGCGGGCGGGCCTCGTCGCGGTACTTCGTCTGGATCTGGTAGAGCATGACCGGCAGGTCCTTGTACGAGGCCACCTGGTCCTTCACGACCAGGGTGAAGATCTCCTCGTGCGTCGGGCCGAGCAGGTACTCGGCGCCCTTGCGGTCCTTGAGGCGGAAGAGGAGGTCGCCGTACTCCTCCCAGCGGGCCGAGGCCTCGTAGGGCTCCTTGGGCAGCAGGGCCGGGAGGAGCACCTCCTGGGCGCCGATCGCGTCCATCTCCTCGCGGACCACCCGGGAGACGTTGTCGAGGACCTTCTTGCCGAGCGGCAGCCAGGTCCAGATGCCCGCGGCGTTGCGCCGTACGTAGCCGGCGCGGACCAGCAGCTTGTGGCTGAGCGTCTCCGCGTCCGCGGGGTCGTCACGCAATGTCTTGACCATCAAACGGGACATGCGCTGGACCTGGGCCATGATTCTCGACTCCTGCTGCGTAAGGGTGATGTCTGGAGGTTATCCGGGCAGCGGCCGTCCCCGGAAATCCATTAGCGGTGTCGCAGGGGAAGCGGGGCGCCCATCACGGCGTACGGCTTGGGTGCGCTGGGGAACAGGACCTGCCGTGCGAGGTCCTCGTAGCCGAGGGAGCGGTACAGGCCGCGGGCCGGGCTGTCGATGTCGATCGCGGAGAGGATCGAGCGGGGTTCGGCCGCGGTGTCCGTGATGGTGGTGATCAGGGCTCGGCCGACACCCCGGTTCTGGAAGCGCGGGTGGACGTGCAGTTCGGTGATCACGAAGGAGTCGTCGAGCCAGCCGTCGTGGCCCCGGCCGCGCAGATACGGTTCGACGACGGTGGACCACCAGTGCGCGCGGTCGTTGGGCATGCCGTAGACGAAGCCGACGAGCCGTCCGTCGACGGTGGTGGCGCCGAGCGCGTGGGCTCCCGGGAAGGTGAGGTGGCGCAGCACGATCTGACGTCGTACGGCGATCTCGTCGGCGCCGAGGCCGAAGGCGAGCGCCTGCACGGCGAGCGCCTCGTCGACGCGCGCGGTGAGATCCAGCGGGCCGATGACCACGTCGTCGGAGTCGCGGGGGCCCTGACCGGGGAAGCGCAGCATGCCGGGAGACTACCTGGCGAACAGCGGGACGTGTGAGGTCCCGCCGGGCCCGCGCCTGGCGTCAGAACAGGACACTCATGAACGCGCCGACCTCTTGGAACCCGACGCGGCGGTACGTCGCCCGCGCCGCCGTGTTGAAGTCGTTGACGTAGAGGCTGACGACCGGGGCGACATCGGCGAGGGCGTAGCGCAGCACGGCCGCCATGCCGGGGGCCGCAACTCCCCGCCCGCGGTACTCGGGGGCCACCCACACGCCCTGGATCTGGCAGGCCTGGCCGGTCGCGGCGCCGATCTCGGCCTTGAAGACGACCTTGCCGTCCTGGTCGAGGCGGGCGAAGGACCGGCCGGAGCCGACGAGTTCGGCCACCCTGGCCTGGTAGAGCAGGCCGCCGTCGCCGGCCATCGGCGAGACGCCGACCTCCTCGGTGAACATGGCCACGCACGCCGGCATGATCGTCTCCATCTCGTCCTTGCGGATGCGGCGGACGAACGGATCCGGGGCGATGTCGGCGGGCAGCCGGTCGGTCACCATGAGCGGCTGGTGGGCGCGGACTTCGCGGGCGGGGCCCCAGCTCGGTTCGAGCAGCCGCCACAGCTGGGCGGTGGCTTCGGCGGGACCGACGATCGAGGAGCAGCGGCGGCCGCCCCTGCGGGCCCGGTCGGCGAAGCCGCGCACGGCGCGCTGGGTGGCGCAGATCGGGACGAGGTTGGCGCCCGCGTAGCAGAGGGACTGCAGCATGCCGTCCTCGTACCAGCCCCACATCTCGCCGCCGAGCCGCCATGGGTCGAGCCCGGCGACCTGTACACGGGAGGCGACGAAAGCATTCGCCACCGGCTCGCGGCCGAGGACCGCGAGCGCGGCGTCCAGGTCACTCGGTTCGAGGACCCTGGTGGTGGTCTGGGTCAACACGTACGGAGGCCTCACCCTGGGGTCTGCTGATCTCCGCACTGTACCCGGAGAGGTTGTGCCCTGCCCGCCCCCTTGCACGGGCCCAACCGGCCGTGCCCGGCGGCCACGAGCCGCCTGCCGGACCGGTCGCGGGCCGCGCGGGGGCTGTTCGCGCAGTTCCCCACGCTCCCGGGAGCGTGGCCCCGGCCAGGGGTCCGCGGGAACCTCGGCGGACCCGGGGTCCGCCGGGAGACCGGGCTGGTTTCCCGGGCCACGCGGAACCCGGGCCGGGCTCGGGGCCCACGTGGGAACCTCGGCCGGTCCGGGACGGCCAGGAACCAGGGCCGCCTTCCCGCGCCACCCGGAACCTCGGCCGACCCAGGATCCACGTGGAACACCTCGACCGGCCCGGGTCCGCCCGGGACCGTGGGCCGGTCCGGGATCCGCGGGAACCTTGTTCGGTCCGGAGTTCGCCGTGGACCTCGGTCGGGCCCGGGTTCGCCGGGAACCTCTGCCTGTCCGGGGTCCGGGGACATCTGTCCGTCCAGGGGCGAGCGTGTGGGTCAGCCGGCCACGGACACGGACGGCTCGCCGGAGGCGATGCCCTCGGCCTCCATCTGTTCGGCGAGCTTCATCGCCTCTTCGATCAGGGTCTCCACGATCTTCGACTCGGGGACGGTCTTGATGACCTCGCCCTTGACGAAGATCTGGCCCTTGCCGTTGCCGGAGGCGACACCGAGGTCGGCCTCGCGGGCCTCGCCCGGACCGTTCACGACGCAGCCCATGACGGCGACGCGCAGCGGGACCTCCATGCCGGTGAGGCCGGCGGTGACTTCCTCGGCCAGCTTGTACACGTCGACCTGGGCTCGGCCGCAGGACGGGCAGGAGACGATCTCCAGGCCGCGCTGCTTGAGGTTCAGCGACTCCAGGATCTGCAGGCCGACCTTGACCTCCTCCACCGGCGGGGCCGACAGGGAGACGCGGATGGTGTCGCCGATGCCCTCGGAGAGCAGGGCGCCGAAGGCGACGGCCGACTTGATGGTGCCCTGGAAGGCGGGACCGGCCTCGGTCACGCCGAGGTGCAGCGGGTAGTCGCACGCGGCGGAAAGCTGGCGGTAGGCATTGACCATGACGACGGGGTCGTTGTGCTTGACCGAGATCTTGATGTCCCGGAAGTCGTGCTCCTCGAAGAGGGAGGCCTCCCAGAGCGCGGACTCGACGAGCGCCTCGGGCGTGGCCTTGCCGTACTTCTGGAGCAGACGCTTGTCGAGCGAGCCCGCGTTGACGCCGATCCGGATCGGGGTGCCGGTGTCCTTCGCGGCCCGCGCGATCTCCTTGACCTGGTCGTCGAACTGCTTGATGTTGCCGGGGTTGACGCGGACGGCGGCGCAGCCGGCGTCGATCGCGGCGAAGACGTACTTCGGCTGGAAGTGGATGTCCGCGATGACCGGGATCTGGGACTTCTTGGCGATCGTGGCGAGCGCGTCGGCGTCGTCCTGGGTGGGACAGGCGACGCGCACGATCTGGCAGCCGGACGCGGTCAGCTCGGCGATCTGCTGAAGCGTGGCGCCGACGTCCGACGTACGTGTGGTCGTCATCGACTGCACCGAGACGGGTGCGTCTCCACCCACGGCCACGGTCCCGACCTGGATCTGCCGGGTCTTCCGGCGCTCGGCCAGCTTGGTCGGAACGGACGGCATGCCGAGAGAAATCGCAGTCATCTGCTGTGCAACCCCAAGTTGTGGATCAAGGTCCCGGAATCGTGGGCTCCAGGCTTCGAGATTACGGTACGGGCGCGCCAGGGAGCACATCACGCCCCCGCTCCCAAACCCACTCAATGGAAGGCGGCCGGGCACCCAGGGTGCCCGGCCGCCGCCAACGCGGGCTTACTAGGAGATTTTCACCGGGTTGACCACGTCCGCCACGAGCACCAGCAAGGTGAAGCAGACGAAGATTCCGGCCACCACGTAGGCCACCGGCATCAGCTTCGCCACGTCGAACGGACCCGGGTCCGGCCGCTTCAGGACCTTCGCCGTGCTGCGGCGCAGCGACTCCCACAGCGCGCCCGCGATGTGCCCGCCGTCGAGCGGGAGCAGCGGGAGCATGTTGAACAGGAACAGGGAGAGGTTGAACCCGGCGACCAGCAGGAGCATCATCGCGACCTGCTGCGATGCGGGGATGTTCAGGGTGAAGACATCGCCGCCGATGCGTGCCGCGCCGACCACGCCCATCGGGGAGTCGGCCTTGCGCGGGCCGTCGCCGAAGGCCGCGTTCCACAGGTCGGGGACCTTGCCGGGCAGCGAGACCAGGGACTCGACGCCGTTCTGCATCATGTCGCCCATGCGGTTCACGGACTCGCCCAAGGACTGCTGGACGATGCCGGAGGCGGGCGTGAAGCCGAGGAAGCCGGCGTACACGTACTTGCCCTCGACATAGCCGCCGTTGCCGTCGGTCTTGCTCACCTGGTTCTTGATCAGGTGGGCCTTCAGGTCGACCTGCTGCCCCTTGCGCTCGACGGTGATCGTGACGTCCTTGCCGGGGTTGGCCCGGATGTCGGACTGGAGGGCCGACCAGTCGCCGACCGCCCTGCCGTCGAACGCGACGATCTTGTCGCCGCCCTTGAGGCCGGCGGCCTTGGCGGGCGCCGCCTGGTCGTTCGCCGCGCACTTCGTGCGGTTCTCGCTCTGCTGGATGACGCAGTCCGAGACCTTGCCGACCGTGGTGGTCTGGGTCTGGACGCCGAACGTCATCATCACGCCGAGGAAGATCGCGACGGCGAGGATGAGGTTCATGAAGGGACCGGCGAACATCACGATCACGCGCTTCCACGGCTTGCGCGTGTAGAAGAGGCGGGTCTCGTCGCCGGGCTTCAGCTCCTCGAAGGCCGCCGACCGGGCGTCCTCGATCATGCCCCGGAAGGGGGACGTCGAGCGGGCCTCGATCCTCCCGTCCGGGCCGGGCGGGAACATGCCGATCATGCGGATGTAGCCGCCGAGCGGAACGGCCTTGATGCCGTACTCGGTGTCACCCTTCTTGCGCGACCAGATGGTCGGGCCGAAGCCGACCATGTACTGCGGCACCCGGATGCCGAAGAGCTTGGCCGTCGACAGATGTCCCAGCTCGTGCCACGCGATCGAGATCAGCAGCCCGAGCACGAAGACGACTATGCCGAGGATCATCATCAGGGTCGTCATGCACGAGCCTCCGCGATTGTCGTCTGTGCCGTCAGTTCACGGGCCCGGGCACGCGCCCAGGTCTCCGCTTCGAGGACGTCCGCGAGGGTCAGGGAAGTTCCCGTACGCGGTGTGCCGTGTTCCTCGACGACCCGGGTGACGGTTTCCATGATCCCGTTGAACGGCAGTGTGCCGTTCAGGAACGCGTCCACGCACTCCTCGTTGGCGGCATTGAACACCGCCGGGGCCGTACCCGCGAGCTCCCCCACGTGCCGGGCGAGCCCCACCGCCGGGAAGGCGTCGTTGTCGAGGGGGAAGAACTCCCAGCTCGACGCCGTCGTCCAGTCGAAGGCGGGAGCCGCGTCCGGGACGCGCTCGGGCCAGCCGATGCCGATGGCGATCGGCCCCCGCATGTCGGGGGGCGTCGCCTGGGCGATCGTCGAGCCGTCCGTGAATTCCACCATCGAGTGGACATACGACTGCGGGTGCACGACCACCTCAATCCGATCGAAGGGAATGTCGTAGAGGAGGTGCGCCTCGATGACTTCCAGTCCCTTGTTGACCAGGGTCGCGGAGTTGACCGTGATGACCGGGCCCATGGCCCAGGTGGGGTGCGCGAGGGCGTCGGCCGGTGCCACGTCCGCCAGCTCCGCCTTCGTACGGCCGCGGAACGGGCCCCCGGAGGCGGTCACGACGAGTTTGCGCACATCCGCGCGGGTGCCGGAGGCCAGCGCCTGGAACAGGGCGGCGTGCTCGGAGTCGACCGGGATGATCTGGCCCGGCTTGGCCAGCGCCTTCACCAGGGGGCCGCCGACGATGAGCGACTCCTTGTTGGCGAGCGCGAGGGTGCGGCCCGCCTCCAGGGCGGCGAGGGTGGGCGCGAGGCCGATGGAACCGGTGATGCCGTTGAGGACGGTGTGGCAGTCGGAGGCCGCGACCTGGGTGGCCGCGTCGGGTCCGGCGAGGATGTCGGGAAGGGTCTCACCGGGGGCGTAGTGGGCCGCGAGGGCCTCCCTGAGCGCCGGAACGGCGTCCTCGCGCGCGACGGCGACCGTCCGCACCCGCAGCCGGTGGGCCTGTTCGGCGAGCAGGGCGACCCTGCCGCCGGCGGCGGACAGCGCGGTGACCCGGAACCGGTCGGGGTTGCGCAGCACGAGGTCGATGGCCTGGGTGCCGATCGAGCCGGTGGATCCGAGGATCACGACATCCCGGACTCCGTCCACGGGGTCGAAGACAAGATGCGGATCAGCGAGGGGGGCTGGACTGTCGCTCATCCCCCCATTGTGGCCGCATCGCGTCCGCCGAAGGACAGGGCGTCCCTCATTCCCGCCGCCTCCCCCGCGATTCCCGGTGCGCGGCCGTGTCCACGGGCCCGCGCGAGGTGTGGACATCCCGTACGGGCGGCGGTGGAGGGGTGCGCGCCCGCGGGGGTTCGGGAACGGCCGGCTGCCTTACTGATCCGCAGGTCAGCGCTTGCGGCGGCGCCTGGCTCCCGACTTCGGCGGCTTGGGGCGGTGCCGCGCGGGCGGTCCGTCGGCGGGTTCGGGAGCGGCCGGCGCGGTCCCGGGCGGCTGTCTACGGGCGAACGCGCCTTCGACCACGCCATCGGCCGTGTCGAGCGTCGGTGCGGAGAAGAGGAGGCCACCGGTGCGGTCGCGCCGGTCGAGGGCCTCGGTGGCCGGAGCCGCGGCGTCGAGGTTGAAGACGTAGCCGACTGACTCCTCCTTGATGGCGTCGGTCATGGCTCCGTACATGTCGAAGCCCTCGCGCTCGTACTCGATGATCGGCTCGCGGCCGAGGGTCCAGCGCAGGCCGATGCCGTCGCGCAGGTAGTCCATCTCGTAGAGGTGCTCGCGCCACTTGCGGTCGAGGACGGACAGGACGACGAGCCGTTCCAGGTCGCGCAGGTTCTCGGAGCCGAGTTCCGTCTCGCGCTCCCCGTACCGGGTGCGGATGTCGTCGGTCACCGCCTCGACGACCCGCTCGGTGGTGAGGCCGTCACGGCCGCCGTAGCGGTCCTCCAGCTCCTCGACGGTGATCCCCACGGGGTACAGCTGCCCGAGTACCCCCCACAGGCGCTCCAGGTCCCACTCCTCCCCGAAGCCCTCGCCGGTCTCCTGCTCGATGTACGCCCGGACGGTGTCCTCCATGAAGTGGACGATCTGTTCGCGCAGGTCCTCGCCGGCGAGGACGCGGCGGCGTTCGGCGTAGATGAGCGTGCGCTGCCGGTTGAGGACCTCGTCGAACTTCAGGACGTCCTTGCGGGACTCGAAGTGCTGCTGCTCCAGCTGGGCCTGGGCGGAGGCGATGGCGCGGGTGACCATCTTGTTCTCGATGGGTACGTCGTCGGGGACGTTCGCCATGGCCATCACGCGGTCGACGACGTTGGCCCGGAACAGCCGCATCAGGTCGTCCTCCAGCGAGAGGTAGAAGCGGGAGGCGCCGGGGTCGCCCTGCCGGCCGGACCTGCCGCGCAGCTGGTTGTCGATGCGCCGGGACTCGTGACGCTCGGTGCCCAGCACATAGAGCCCGCCGAGTTCCTTGACCTCGTCGTGCTCGGCCGCGACCGCGGAGGTGATCCGGTCGAGGGCCCTCCGCCGTTCCTCCGGGTCCGTGTCCTCGCCCGTCTCGGCCGACGCCATGGCCTCCGGGTTGCCGCCGAGCATGATGTCGGTGCCGCGCCCCGCCATGTTGGTGGCGACGGTGACGGCGCCCCGGCGTCCGGCCTGGGCGACGATCTGGGCCTCGCGCTGGTGGTTCTTGGCGTTGAGGACCTCGTGCCGGATGCCCTGCCTGCGCAGCAGCGCGGAGAGCACCTCGGATTTCTCGACGGAGGTGGTGCCGACCAGGACCGGCTGGCCGAGCTCGTGCTTCTCGGCGATGTCGGCGAGGATCGCGGCGTACTTCGCCTCGACGGTGCGGTAGATCTGGTCGGGGTCGTCGCGCCGGACCATGGGCCGGTTGGTGGGGATCGGGACGACGTGCAACTGGTAGATCTGGTGGAACTCGGCCGCCTCGGTCATGGCGGTGCCCGTCATGCCGGCGAGTTTGTCGTAGAGGCGGAAGAAGTTCTGCAGGGTGATCGTGGCGAGCGTCTGGTTCTCGTCCTTGATCGTGACGCCTTCCTTGGCCTCGATGGCCTGGTGGAGTCCCTCGTTGTAGCGGCGGCCCGCGAGGATGCGGCCGGTGTGCTCGTCGACGATCAGCACCTCGCCGTCCACGACGACGTAGTCCTTGTCCTTCTTGAAGTGCTCCTTGGCCTTGAGGGCGTTGTTGAGGTGTCCGATCAGCGGGGTGTGGTCGGACTCGTAGAGGCTGTCGATGCCGAGCTGGTCCTGGAGGTATTCGACGCCGGGGTCCAGGATCGACACCGTGCGCTTCTTGGGGTCGTACTCGTAGTCGTGCCGCATCCGCAGTTCGGCGAGGCGGTCCTTGTCGGCCTGCGTGGTGAAGTGCTCCTCCTGCACCCGTACGCCCTTCATGTGCTGGGCGAACGCGGCGAAGGCCTCGTACCAGTGCGTCGGCTGGTCGGCCGGGCCGGAGATGATCAGCGGGGTGCGCGCCTCGTCGATGAGGATCGAGTCGGCCTCGTCGACGATCGCGAAGTGGTGCCCGCGCTGGACGAGTTCGTCCTGCGACCAGGCCATGTTGTCGCGCAGATAGTCGAAGCCGAACTCGGTGTTGGTGCCGTAGGTGATGTCGCAGGCGTACTGGGCGCGGCGTTCGGCGGGCGTCGACTCCGTCCGGACGACGCCGACGCTCAGCCCGAGGAAGCGGTACGCGCGCCCCATCCACTCGGCGTCACGCCCGGCCAGGTAGTCGTTGACCGTGACGAGGTGAACCCCCTCGCCCGTGAGGGCGTTCAGATACACCGGCAGGGTGCCGACGAGGGTCTTCCCCTCACCGGTCTGCATCTCGGCGATGTTGCCGAGATGCAGCGCCGCTCCGCCCATGATCTGTACGTCGAAGTGGCGCATGCCGAGGATGCGGCGGGACGCCTCGCGCATCGCGGCGAAGGCTTCCGGCAACAGGTCGTCGAGGCTCTCACCGGCTGCGTACCGCTCCTTGAACTCCGGTGTGAGCGCCTGGAGTTCCTCGTCGGTCAGCGCCCTGAACTCCTCTTCCAGGGAGCCGACCTGTGCCGCGAGGCGTTCGAGGCGGTGCAGCATCCGGCCCTCGCCCGCCCGCATGATCCTGCTGGTGATGGCGTCGAGACCTTTTCCTGGCATGGGAATTCCCTCGCGATTCGGCGCAGTTATACGGCGTCCATGAGCATCTCTGGCGGCAATTGGCCGGCCGGAGAATACGGACACCCTGCTGATTCGCTCTGATCACTTCACGCGGTACGGGGTCGTCGACCGCGTCGAGCGCCGCGCGGCCGAGTTGCTGGACGACGGGCCGCTCGCCGGGCCGGCCCGCGTCGAGGAGTCCGTCGGTGTCCCGGAGCCCGGTCCTCCGGGTCGCCGGCGCGTCGAAGCGGGCGACGGGTGGCCGCGGCACCTCGTCGACCAGGGCCGACGCGCAGTCGTCGAGGAGGACCGCCAGGGCGTCCCGGTGTGCCTCGAAGGTCTCCGGCGCGGTTTCGCGCAGCTTCCGCGCCGGGGGCCGCGCCTCGCCGCGTACGGTCCGCGGAGCCCGTACGCCGTCCATTTCGTTCAGCTGCCACCACGCCTCGGCGCGGGCCCGCGTCAGCTGTACGGAAATGCCGTGACTGTATTCTTCCCCGACTCCTCGGCGCATCTGCCGTCCCTGTTTCGCCGTTCCTTTCATTGTTGACGCACAGCTTCGGTGCGGCAAGCAGCGGAACGGCGAAAGGGACCTCTGTGCATGACTGGGTATTGCTGGCTATCGCTGATTGTTGCCGGGGAAGGCGTCAGCGAATGGGTCGGTGGACGTTTTCCCGGGTGCTCGCGCCCGGTGTCGCGTCCGCGATCCAGGGGCCTTCGCCGGACGGGTCGAGGACGCCTTCCTCCAGCCAGGTGTAGGTGCCCGACAGGACGCCCTTGACGACCTTGCGGTCGATGTCGTCGGTGTTGGTCCACAGGCGTTCGAAGAGTTCGTCGACGCGGATGCGGGACTGGCGGCAGAAGGCGTCGGCGAGCTGGTAGGCCTCTCGGCCGTGTTCCCCCGTGGTGCGCAGGAGTTCGGCCCGTACACAGGCCGCGCTCATCGCGAAGAGCTCGGCGCCGATGTCGACGATCCGGCCCAGGAAGCCCTGCTTGGTCTCCATGCGGCCCTGCCAGCGCGACATCGCGTAGAAGGTGGACCGGGCGAGCTTGCGAGCGCTGCGCTCGACGTAGCGCAGATGCGGGGAGAGGTCCACGTCCTGGTGGAACTCGTTGTACGAGCGCGGGAGTTGGCCTGCGCCCGCGACCAGTTTCGGCAGCCACTTGGCGTAGAAGACACCGGCGTTCGCGCCCGCCTTCGCCTTCTCCGAGAGGGACTTGTCGGGGTCGATGAGGTCGCCGGCCACCGAGAGATGGGCGTCGACGGCCTCCCGGGCGATCAGCAGGTGCATGATCTCCGTGGAGCCCTCGAAGATGCGGTTGATGCGCAGGTCGCGCAGGACCTGTTCGGCGGGGACGGCGCGCTCGCCCCGGGCCGCCAGTGACGCGGCCGTCTCGAAGCCGCGGCCGCCGCGGATCTGGACCAGCTCGTCGGCCATCAGGCAGGCCATCTCGGAGCCGTACAGCTTGGCGAGGGCGGCCTCGATGCGGATGTCGTTGCGGTTCTCGTCGGCCATCTGCGACGACAGGTCGAGAACGGCTTCGAGCGCGAAGGTGGTGGCCGCGATGAAGGAGATCTTGGAGCCGACGGCCTCGTGGAAGGCGACCGGCTTGCCCCACTGCTCGCGCACCGCCGACCACTCGCGGGCGATCTTCAGGCACCACTTGCCCGCTCCCACGCACATGGCGGGCAGCGAGAGGCGGCCGGTGTTGAGGGTGGTGAGGGCGATCTTCAGGCCCGCGCCCTCCGGTCCGATGCGGTTGGCCGCCGGCACCCGCACCCGGTGGAAGCGGGTGACGCCGTTCTCCAGGCCGCGCAGGCCCATGAACGCGTTGCGGTTCTCGACCGTGACGCCCTCCGAGGCGGCTTCCACCACGAAGGCCGTGATGCCGCCCTTGCGGCCCTCGGACTTCGGGACGCGCGCCATGACGACGAGGAGATCCGCGACGACGCCGTTGGTCGTCCACAGCTTCACCCCGTCGAGGATGTAGTCGTCGCCCTCGGGGACGGCCGTCGTGGCGAGCCGCGCCGGGTCGGAACCGACGTCCGGCTCGGTGAGCAGGAAGGCGGAGATGTCGGTGCGGGCGCAGCGCGGCAGGAAGGTGTCGCGCTGTTCCTGGGTGCCGAAGAGTTTCAGCGGCTGCGGTACGCCGATCGACTGATGGGCGGAGAGCAGCGCGCCGAGCGCCGGGTTCATGGAGCCGACGAGGGCGAGGGCCTTGTTGTAGTACACCTGGGTGAGGCCGAGCCCCCCGTACTTGGTGTCGATCTTCATGCCGAGCGCGCCGATTTCCTTGAGCCCGGTGATGGTCTCGTCCGGGATCCGCGCCTCGCGCTCGATCCGGGCGGAGTCGATCTTCGTCTCGCAGAAATCGCGCAGTTTGGCCAGGAACTCCTCGCCGCGCTGGGTGTCCTCGTCGGCGGGGAGCGGGTGCGGGTGGATCAGGTCGAGCCGGAAGCGGCCGAGGAAGAGTTCCTTGGCGAAGCTGGGCTTCTGCCAGCCCTGTTCTCGCGCGGCCTCGGCGACCTGTCGGGCCTCACGTTCAGTGACTGTGGGCTGGTGGGGTGTTGCGGACATGAGGCTCACCTCGCCGCGAATAGGGATCTTGGGACTGTTCGTTACCGACCGGTTCTACTCGATCGTATTTACCTGATTCCGGGTGACCCCACCAGTCCTCGCGCAGCGTTCGGCCCAATGGCCGCCCCCCGGAACCACGGCCGGCACCGCCCCTCGGCCGCCCCCTCACCCGCGGGGACGGGCACGGTCGGCGCTGTTGCGCCGGAGGTCCCTTCCGGGGGACGGTCTGAGTACGCCGGTCAGGGGGCCGCCGCACGATCTCGAGACTGCTGAACCACGTTCAGGATTTTAGTCGTCGAAGCGCTTCGACAACCTATGGACACGATTCCTCCACCGGGCTAATGTCGAGCCACCCTCACTCGCCCCTATCCGTACCGCGCGCACTGTCGAAGCGCTTCACAAAGCTTGGAGAGCTGGATGGTCACCCTCGCCGAGGTCGCCCAGCACGCCGGAGTCTCGGCGAGCACGGTGAGCTATGTCCTCAGCGGCAAGCGGTCCATCTCCATGGACACCCGGCAGCGGGTCGAGCGGAGCATCCAGGAGCTCGGCTACCACCCGAACGCGGGCGCCCGCGCCCTGGCGAGCAGCCGGTCCAACATCATCGCGCTGATGGTTCCGCTCCGCACCGACATGTACGTCCCCGTGATGATGGAGATCGCCATAGCGGTGGCCACGAACGCCCGGACACACGGCTACGACGTCCTGCTGCTCACCGGCGAGGAGGGGCCCGACGCGGTGCGCCGGGTCACCGGCAGTGGGCTGGCCGACGCGATGATCCTCATGGACGTCGAACTCGACGACGAGCGGCTGCCGTTGCTGCGCGAGACGGACCAGCCGTCCGTGCTCATCGGCCTGCCCGCCGACACCACCGGCCTGACCTGCGTCGACCTCGACTTCGGGGCGACGGGCGCGCTGTGCGCCGAGCATCTGGCGCTGCTCGGCCACCGTGACATCGCTGTCATCGGCGAGGCACCCGCCGTCTACGAGCGGCACACCGGCTTCGCCGAGCGCACGCTCGACGGACTCCGTTCCCGCTCGCGGGAGTTGGGGCTGCGCGTGCTGCACCGGCCCTGCGAGGGCGGCTACGACGCGATGGCCCTCACCCTCGCCCGCATCTTCGACGAGCGCCCGGGCACCACGGGCTTCATCGTGCAGAACGAGTCGGCGGTCGAACCGCTGCTCGCGCTGCTGCGCCGGGAGGGCCGTGCCGTGCCCGAGGACGTGTCGGTGATCGCGATCTGCCCGGACCAGGTCGCCACCCAGGCATCGGTGCGGCTGACGTCGGTCGCCATCCCCGCGCAGGACATGGGCCGGCATGCCGTCGAGCACCTGATCGCCAAGCTCGAAGGGCGCGGCAAGGACGAAGTCGTACTGATCGCACCGGAGTTGACGGTACGGGCGAGCACGGGGCCGGCCCCGTCCGCTCCCTGACCCAGGACCCTTTCGGGGGCGCCCCTTCCGGCCCCCTCCTCGGACCTCGTGACCCCTGCCGGGGCACCCCTCGATCTGCGCGCTCTCTCAGCACCGCCCTGACCGCACCGCCCTGTCCTTACCCCAGCCCGCGCCCCCCGCACTCCCGCTCTGCACCCCCCGCACTCCCTGTCTGCACTCCTTCATGTCTGCACTCCTTCAGGAGCACGGTGAATCAGTCTGCCGAAACACAGCCCCAGGTCAGCCTCGCCCAGTCCTCCCCGACCGTCGGCACGTTCCGTGAGCGGGACGGCGCGCTGGAGTGGAGCGGCCGCACGGAGACCGTCCGGATCGAGCCGTGGGGCCCCGACGCGGTCCGGGTCCGCGCCCGTCTCGGCGGTCCCGTGCTCGACGGCCTGCCGGGAGCCCTGCTCGACGAGCGGGAGGCCACCGCGAGCTCGATCGAACTCCGGGACGACGATGGCCGGTTGACGGTCGGAGCGCTGACCGTCGAGGTGAGCGCCGAGGGACTGATCCGCTTCACCCGCACCGGCGACGGCGGTGAACTCCTCGCCGAGGAGCGCGCCCACTTCTGGTGGCCCGGGTCGCGGCTGTACACCCCCACCGGCAACGGCCACCACCGTCTGGAACAGCGCTTCGCCGCGTACGAGGGCGAGAAGCTGTACGGACTCGGGCAGCACCAGCACGGGCTGTTCGACCAGAAGGGCGCGGTCCTGGACCTGATCCAGCGCAACGCCGAGGTCACCATTCCCGTGCTCACCTCCAGCCGCGGCTACACCCTCCTGTGGAACAGCCCGGCCATCGGCCGGGTGGAGCTCGCGGGCAACGGCACCCGCTGGGTCGCCGACTCGGCCCGCCAGATCGACTACTGGATCACCGCGGGCACTCCGGCCGACGCCCAGCGCCGCTACAGCGCGGCGACCGGCCGTACACCGATGCTGCCCGAGTGGGCGGCCGGATTCTGGCAGTGCAAGCTGCGCTACCGCACCCAGGAGGAACTCCTGGAGGTGGCACGGGAGTACAAGCGCCGGGGTCTGCCGCTGTCGGTCATCGTCTGCGACTTCTTCCACTGGACCCACCTCGGCGACTGGAAGTTCGACCCGGCCGAGTGGCCCGACCCGGCGGCCACGCAGGCCGAACTCGTGGGCCTCGGCGTCAAACTGGTGGCGTCGGTCTGGCCGTCGGTCTCGCCGCTCTCCGAGAACCACCAGCTCATGGAGCAGCGGGGCTACTTCATCGGCACCGAGTACGGGCCGATGGCGCACGCCGACTGGCCGGACAAGCAGGTCGCGTCCACCGTCCAGGTGGCCTTCTACGACGCCACGAACCCCGAGGCGCGCGACTTCCTGTGGTCGCGGGTCAAGGACAACTACCTCGATCCGTACGGCATCTCGGCCTTCTGGCTGGACGCCTGCGAGCCGGAACTGAAGCCGGGCTTCGCCGAGAACCTGCGGTACCACGCGGGCCCGGGTCTGGAGGTCGGCAACCTCTACCCCAGGGAGAACGCCCGCACCTTCTACGAGGGTCTGCGCGCGGCCGGGGAGACCGAGATCGTCTCCCTCAACCGCTCGGCCTGGGCGGGCAGTCAGCGCTACGGGGCCGCCCTGTGGTCCGGCGACATCGGTACCGACTTCGCGACCCTGCGCCGCCAGATCGCCGCGGGCCTCAACACCGCGCTGTCCGGCATCCCCTGGTGGAACACCGACATCGGTGGTTTCCACGGCGGCGACCCGGACGACCCGGCGTACCGCGAAGTCATGGTCCGCTGGTTCCAGTTCGGCGCGCTGTCCCCGCTGATGCGGCTGCACGGCTTCCGCGACCCGGGACTGCCGCTCGGCCCCGACATGACCGGCGGCCCGAACGAGGTCTGGTCGTACGGCGAGGAGGCCGGCGCCGTCATGGAGAAGTACCTGCGGCTGCGCGAACGCCTGAAGCCGTATCTGCTGGGCGTCATGCGGGAGGCCCACGAGGAGGGGCTGCCGGTGATGCGCCCGCTGCTCCTGGAGTTCCCGGGCGACCAGGGGGCGTGGTCGGTGGACGACGCCTATCTCCTCGGCCCCGACCTGCTGGTCGCGCCGGTCCTCACGGCGGGCGCGACGGCCCGTACGGCGTACCTGCCGGCGGGTGCGCGCTGGACGGACGCGTGGACCGGGAAGACGTACGAAGGCGGCGCGGACGTCACGGTCGACGCGCCGCTGGACCGGATCCCGCTGTTCCTGCGGGACGGAGCCACGCTGCCCGTGGCCGGTTAGGACCTGTCCGAGCCGGGTGCGGCCGGTCCCCGCGAGGGACCGGCCGCACCGTCAGGCAGGGATCAACCAGGCTTGGATCAACTGCTGCTGACCGTCAGGTTGTTGGTGGTGAAGTCGAGACCGCCCGCGGACGAGGTGATCTCGAAGCCGAACTGCACGTCTCCGATGGTCGCGCTGCTCGACATCCAGCCCTTGGTGTTCGCGATCCACCTCATGATCGGGAGGATGTTGACGGTGCCGGAGGTGGAGTCCGAGGTGCGCAGGAACGAGAAGACGTCGTTCGCGCCGTTGTTGCCCTTGTAGACGGTCCAGGTGTTGCCGTTCAGCGTGAGCGTGCCCTGTGAGGTGCCGAGCGCGCCGACGGCTCCGTTGTAGTTGACCCACAGCATGGTCTCGTGGGCGTAGCCGGTGTCCCAGATGTCGTACGAGGTGTTGTACGCGCCGGAGGACGGGACGGTGACGTTGTAGGTGCTGGTGAGGGTGGACAGCCCCGCGATCGTTTTGCCGACGTACTTCTTGGAGTTGGGGTAGGACTTGATGCCGCCGGTGTTGGGGTGGTCGGCCCAGACTCCCCAGTTGGTGCCGGAGTTGGCCCAGATGCACTGGCTGCCGGCGCCGGAGCCCCAGATGTCGTTGTAGAGCGTGTACCCGTTGAGGGTGGTACTGCCCCACTGGTCGCAGGAGGACCAGACGGCGGCCTGGGCGGGGGCCGAGGCGAGGCCGATGGTCGCGCCGAGCGCGAGCGCGGGGGCGACGAGGACCTTGGTGATCCTGTTCAGTGTGCGAAGTGCCATGGTGTCCCTTCCATGGGTGGGGGGAAGTGCGGGGTCTACCGCGGCCCCAGAGTGAGAACGCGGTCTTCTCCGGCGCTCAGTGAGAGCGGTCGCGCGCCGGCGGAAGTCTGGAGTTCGATGCGGCAGGTGCGGCCCGGTCGCAGCACGGCCGTGGCACCGTCGGGGGTCCAGGTGAGGTCGGCCTCCGCGCCGAACCTCGTGCGAGCGCCCCGCAGTTCGCCGCTCGCGAGACCGGCGGGGAGCGCGGGAAGCAGGACGAGCCGCTCCGGTGTGGACTGGATCAGCGCCTCGATGAGCACGGCCGGCAGGGTGTGGGCGGCGTCGGCGTTGTAGACGTGCCGGTTCGGGTAGTGGCCGCTCATCAGGGACACGTGGAAGAAGTCCCCGGCCAGCACGTTGTCGAGGGCGCCCGCCACGCGCTCCGCGTCCCGCAGCCGGGCGGCCACCAGGGCGTGATGGAGATGGCCGTGCGCGGAGTCGTTCTCGGCGCCGCGCAGTTCGAGAGCGCGATGGGCCGCCGCGGCGAGTTCGGGAGTGTCGTACGGGTTGATCTCGTCGAGCGGCCAGACGCCGTAGAGGTGGCTGAGGTGCCGGTGGTCATAGGTGTCGACGAGTCCGGGACGGGCCCACTCGGCCAGCGCGCCCTCGGCGTTGATCCGGTGCGGCGGCAGCCGGTCGGCGAGCGAGCGCCAGCGCTCGGCGTCGGGCCCCGGGTGGTACGCGGCCGCCGTGCGCAGGGCGTGCCGGGCCGCCGAGAGGTCCATGGCGGCGTTGACGGTGACCCAGCTCGCGTTCGCGGGACGGTTCTCCGGTGAGTAGGACGGCACGATCACCAGGTGGCCGTCGTCGTCGGTCCGGGTGAGGAAGTCCTCGTAGAAACGGGCCACTTCGGCCAGCGCGGCGGCCAGCTGCGGGTCGCGTTCGCCACGGGTCTCGTCGTGGTCCACGAGGGGCTTGAGCAGCCAGTCGGCACCGGCGGTCCACACGTGCAGCGGGTAGGCGCGGCTGAGGTGGTAGATGTGGCCGGACTCACCGTCGGTGTGGGCGGGGGCCACGACCCCGCGTGCCCCGAAGACGGCTCGGGCGTTGTCCCGCCAGTGCGGCAACTGGCCGTGGATCAGGGCCGCGTGCGCCTCGGTGACCTCGGGGAGCGCGGCCGCGGCGGCCGAGGCGGTCTGCAGATTGAGGTTGGCGTCCGTGGTGAACGCCCCGGACCAGGCGGTGTCCCAGTCACCGGTCCAGAGCCCGGTCAGCCGGGGCGGCAGCGTACCGGCCGCGGACAGCAGGTGGTGACGGCCGGCCGCGAAGAGCCTCTCCAGCAGGGCGGGGCTCTTCGGGCGCCGGACCAGCTCCGATCCAGGGAGGGCCCGTTCTGCGGGCTCGGCGCGCAGGTCGAGGGTGACACGAAGGTAGGCGGCGCGGTGCAGGGCGGTGTGGCGGGCGAGCAGGTGGGTGTAGGCATGCTCGATGTCCTCGGCGCCGTGGCCGGCCTCGGGCAGCAGCTCCCGCAGCGCGCGGACCTCGGCGAGGACGTCCAGCTCGCCCCGGTGCCGGTGCACCCGGGTCAGCAGCAGCATCGAGCGGGCGCCCTCGACCTGTACGCCGGGAAGGGCGGAACGGGTCCGGCCGTCGGTGACGAGGAGTGTGACCCCGGTGTACGCCAGGTCGCTGCCCGGATAGCGGGCACGCAGCGTGAGGAGGGCGCCCTCGGGGGTGCGGACGGCTCCGTGGCCGACCGCCAGGTCGGCGGGCGCTCCCGGCAGCCGGTGGTCCGGCGTCACCTCGACCGCGAGGTCGGAGGCGGTCACATACTGCGCGATCACGTCGTCGGCGCGCGAGACGAAGGCCTCGCTGTGCCAGTCACGGCAGTCGGCGCGGACGACGCCGGTGCTGAAGTCGGCCTCGCGCCGGTAGGCGCGCCACTCCTCGGCTGGGCGGCGGAGCCGCAGCTGGAAGGCCGGGTGGAACGGTTGCACCCACAGCAGCGGCCGGCCGTCGGTGAAGTCCTCCCCCGCGCTCATGTCTCCGGCCAGCAGCCTGTCCTGTACGTCGGCGAGGCGGTCGGCGAGCTCGGGCGGACGGGCGTTCGCGCTGCCGTTCGGACGGATCAGACGGTGATGGTTCACGATCACCCGGTCGTCGTTCGGATCACCGAACACCATGACGCCGTGCGTGCCGTTCCCGCTCAGGAAGGCGTCCTCCCAGCGGGCGGCGGGCAGGGGTTCCCAGGTGCCGTGGACGGGGGCGCCGGTACGGCCGCCGTCCCTTCGGGAGTGGGCGTCGACGGAGCCGGCGCCGGCGCGAACCTTGTCCGTCATGGGGCGAGCACCACCGCTCCGTGGCGCTCCAGTCGTACGGAGTCGAGCACGGGCGCGCCGCCGAGCAGGTCGCGGTGGCTGCCCGGTATCTCGATGGTCACCGGGTCGCGCCCGTGGTTGAGCAGGAAGAGCAGTTCGCCGCGCCGGACGGCCTCGACGCCGTCGGGCAGACCGTCGAGCACGGGCCGGATGCCCGCGCCGTCCGCCGCTTTCGCCAGCAGTTCGCGCAGGGCGGCCGGTTCGGGAAGGGTCGACAGGTACCGGGCGGTGCCCTTGCGGAGCACGGCGGGCAGTCCGTCCAGCTCGCCGCCCCGGTACCGCGCCTCGGCGACCGCGGTTCCGTCGGGTTCGATCTCCTCGGACCAGAGCACGCCCCGGAAGCCGTCGCATTCGACAGTCTCCCCCGCGTCCAGCGGCCACCATTCGTGCAGCGTGCGGATGCCGAACAGTTCGCGCAGCCGCTCGTCCATGCCGCCCGGCCGCACCCGGTCGTCCTCGTCGGCGACGCCGGTGAGGAAGCCGCAGACGAGCGTGCCGCCCGCTCGTACATGGGCGAGGAGGTTGTCGATCGCCGCGTCCGTGAGCAGGTACAGCTGGGGCACGACGACCATCCGATAGGCGGAGAGGTCGTGCTCGGGATGCGCGAACGCGGTGGTGAGGTGAGCTTCCCACAGGGCGCGGTGCCAGGCCCGTACGAGCTCCGTGTATTCCGTCTTCGAGGACAGCCGCCCGTCCTGCGCTCCCGCCCACCAGGAGTTCCAGTCGTGCAGGATCGCGATGTCCGAGGCAACATGACTGTCTGTCACATGATCGCCGAGAAGGGCGAGTTCGGCGCCGATCCGCTTGATCTCCTGGAACGTGCGGCCCCGCTCCCCCGCGTGGCCGATCATCCCCGAGTGGAACTTCTCCGCACCCTGCCGGGACTGCCGCCACTGGAAGTAGCAGACGGCGTCGGCGCCGCGCGCCACGGCCTGCAGCGACCACAGGCGGTTCAGCCCGCGCGGCTTGGGGTGGTTCACACCGCGCCAGTTGACCGCTCCGGCCGCCTGCTCCATGACCATCCAGGGACCGCCCCCGGCCTGCGAGCGCGTCATGTCCTGGATGAGCGCGCCGTTCTGCGCACCGAGCGGGTCGCGCGGGTCCGGATAGATGTCGACCGAGACGACGTCTTCCTCGGTGGCCCACCGCCAGGCGTCCTGTCCGACCCACATCGGCATGAAGTTGCTGGTCACCGGAGTGTGCGGGCTGTGGCGGCGCACGATGTCCCGCTCGGCGGCGTAACACTCCAGGAGCATGTCGGAGGTGAACCGCTTGAAGTCGAGCACCTGTGTCGGGTTCTTCATGTAGTGCGCGTGACGCGGCGGGACGACCTCGTGCCAGCCGTCGTACCCCTGGCCCCAAAAGGCCGTTCCCCAGGCAGTGTTGAGGGCTTCGACGGTGCCGTATCTGTCCTGGAGCCAGCGGCGGAAGGCGGCGGCCGCCTCGTCGCCGTAGTCGAAGGTGCAGTACTCGTTGTTGATGTGCCACATCGTGAGCGCGGGGTGGCTGCCGTAGCGGGCGGCCAGATCCTCGGTGATGGCGGCGGCACGGCGACGGTAGACGGCGCTGGAGTGCGAGAAGTGCTGCCGGGAGCCCCACCATTCGGTGCGGCCGTCCTCGTCCCGGGGCAGCGTCTCGGGGTGCAGCCGGCCCAACCAGGGGGGCGGCGAGGAGGTGGGGGTGGCGAGCACGACGCCGACGCCGTGCTCGTGCATCAGGTCCATCAGCCGGTCCAGCCAGCCGAACTCCCGTGCTCCCGGGCGCGGTTCCAGCTGGGCCCAGGAAAAGACCCCGAGGGTGACGGAGTTGACGCCCGCCTCCTTCATGAGGCGGACGTCCTCGTGCCAGGTCTCCTCGGGCCACTGCTCGGGGTTGTAGTCGCCGCCGAACAGAAGGCGCCCCCGGGTGGCATCGCTCAGACTCGGCCGCCCGGACTCCGGGCCGGTTCCGCGGGGCGTGCGCATGACCTACCTCGATCGGGGAGAGGAGTGGACCGCCGCGGCCGACCGCTGGTCAGGAGCAGGTCGGCCGCGGCGAGCAGAGGGGTGCGGCGGGGCGACGGGATGCGGCGGAACAGAGGTGGCGCGGGAAGCCGGCCTGGGTCAGCCCTTCACGGCGCCGGTGAGCATGCCCTTCTTGAAGTGCCGCTGGACGAAGGGCGAGAGGATCGCGACCGGCAGCAGTGCCATCACCATGACGGCCATCTGGATGGCCAGCGGCGACAGTTGACCGGTGTTGATCTGCGTGGCGAGTCCGACGGGACGCTCCTGCTTCTGCACCAGCTGGATCATGACGTTCTGCAGCGGCATCATGTCCTGGTCGGTCAGGTAGATGGAGGCGTTGAACCAGGCGCTCCAGTAACCGACCGCGTAGAACAGCGAGATCACCGCGAGGACCGCCCGGGAGAGCGGCATCACGATCTGCCACAGGATGCGCCAGTCGCCGGCGCCGTCGATGCGGGCGCTGTCGATCAGTTCGGACGAGATGCCCATGAAGAACGCTCGCAGCACCAGGATGTTGAAGACACTGACCGCGCTGGGGAGGATCAGCGCCAGATAGGTGTCGGTGAGGCCGAGCGCCTGCACGAGCAGATAGGTGGGGATGAGTCCGGCGCCGAAGAACATCGTGGCGAGCAGCAGCATCAGGAACCAGCGGTGGCCGAGCGATCCGATGCGCGAGAGGCCGTAGGCGCACAGGACCGAGACCGTCATGCTGAACAGGGTGCCGACCAGGGTCACGCCGACGCTGACGAGCGCGGCGCGCTGCACCTGGCCGCCGGTGAGCAGTTCCTGGTAGGCGACAAGGGTGACGCCCTTGGGGATGACCACCAGGCCGCCGGCCGCGTCGATGGTCTTCTTCGACTGGAGGCTGGTGACGACGACGATCCACAGCGGGAAGAGGATCGCGAACGCGGCCAGGGTGAGGGCGAGCCCCTTGCCCGCGAGGCCGGCCTTCGACGGCTCTTCCTCCCAGGGCGGCCGGGGCGGCGCCGCCCAGCGGCCGGGCTTGTCGCGCGGTTCGTACGTCAAGGCGGTCATTTCTTGTACACCCCCTGCTCACCCATGAGATGGGCGACCTTGTTGGCGGTCAGGACGAGCCCCAGGCCGACCACACCCTTGACCAGTCCGGCGGCCGCGGCATAGCCGAAGTCCTGGTTGCGGATGCCGTTCCACCACACGTAGGTGTCGAGGACCTCGGAGGCTCCGGGTCCCACCGAGTCGCGCTGGAGCAGGAGTTGCTCGAAGCCGACGGTGAGCGCGTCGCCGACGCGCAGCACCAGGAGCAGGGCGATCACCGGGCGCAGGGCCGGCAGGGTGATGTGCCACATCCGGCGCCAACGCCCGGCCCCGTCCATGGCAGCGGCCTCGTACAGGTCGGGCGAGACGGACGACAGGGCCGCGAGGAAGACGATGATGCCCCAGCCCGCGTCCTTCCAGACACCCTCGGCCGTCACCAGGAACTTGAAGATCCCCGGATCGGTCATCAGGTCGATGCCCTGATGACCGTGTTGGCGCAGGGTCTGCGCGATGATGCCCGCCCCGCCGAAGATCTGCTGGAAGACCGTGACGACGAGGACCCAGGAGAAGAAGTGCGGGAGGTACATGACCGCCTGGGCGACCGCCCGGACCCGGGGCCTGACCACGCTGTTGATGAGCAGCGCGAGGCCGACCGGGATCGGGAAGTAGAGCACGAGCTGGAGGAAGAACAGCACGAACGTGTTCTGCACCGCGTGCCAGAAGCCCGAGTCCGCGAAGATCCGCTGGAAGTTCTCCAGACCGATCCAGGGGCTCTCGAACATCGCGACGAAGCCGTTGTCGCTCAGGTACGGGTCGTAGTCCTGGAAGGCCACGATGTTGCCGAGGACCGGTATGTAGTTGAAGACAAGAATGAGCGCGATCGCCGGGAGGGTCATCAGGACCAGAGTGCGGTCGCGTCTGAACCTCAGCCGGAAGGCCAGTTTTCCGGCGCCCCGTCCGGCGCTCCTCCCGGCCCGCCGTCCGGCGGCGCGCCCGGCGGCGCCGTCCGGCACACTCCCCTCCAGCGCGCTCCCGTCCGGCACGCTCCCCTCCGGCGCACTCCCGTCCGGCCTCTTTCCCGCCTCGGCCCCGGCCCTGCTCCGAGGCACCGTGCTGTCGGACACGGCCTTCTCCTTGCCTCAGCCCTGGGTCACTTGGCCGTGGAGCCGTTGTCGTCGAGCAGCTTCTTGTACCAGGCGCGCAGGTCGTCGCCGCCCTTCTGCTTCCAGTCCGCGACGGCCTGCTGCATGTCGCCGATCTTCTTGCGGCCCCGGACGATGTCGTCCTCCAGCTGCTCGAAGTCGTTGGCGAGGTTGGTCCACCGGTTGGGCTCGGTGATGGTCAGACCGTAGAAGGACGACTTCTTGGTGAAGGCGCCCATGCGCTGCTGCCACTCGACCTGGAGCTTGGCGATCTCCGGCAGATCGGGGTGGGCGAGGTAGGCGGCCGGGTCGCCGGTGTAGTCGTAGGCGCCGTTGACCTCGTTGGTGCCCTTGGTGGTCTTGGTGGGCAGGCCGTTCTTGACCGTGTAGTCGGTGCCCTCGACGCCGTACACCGTGAGCATGTACTCCTTGGTGCCGTACGGGGCCGCGCAGAAGTCGGCGAGCGCGAGGAAGTCCTTGATCTGCTGCTTGGACGCCTTCTTGCTGACGAAGGTGAAGATGCCCGCGGGCTGGGTCGCCCAGAGCGTGGGGTTCCCGCCGTCGGGACCGAAGATGTCGAACGCGCCCATCTCGAAGTCGGTCTTCTGGGTGCGCTGTTCGGCCGTCGAGCCGTACCAGTAGGACAGGTCGCCGTTGAAGACGAGGGACTGGCCCGCGGTGAACCGGTTGGACGCGTCGCCCTTGACGGCCTTGGCGTCGGGGTGGACGACCCCCGCCGCGTACAGCTTGCGTGTCCACTCCAGGGCTTCGAGGTACTCGGCGGTCTCGATCCGGTTGACCAGCTTGCCGTCCCTCAGGTCCCACCACAGCGCCTTGTCGCTGCCGTTGAGGACGCCGTAGATGTTGAAGGCCGTCCACTTGAGGTCGTCGCAGGCCCATACCTTCGCCTTGGCGTCGGTGGCCTCCTTCGCCCAGGACAGGAACTCGTCGGGCGACTTGGGCAGGGTGTAGCCCTTCTTGGCGAAGATGTCCTTGCGGTAGAAGGGCGCGATGTTCGTGACGTACGAGGCCGGCATCGGGATCGCGCGCAGCCGGCCGCCGAAGATGGAGCGCTGCCAGGCGTCGGTCGGTACGGCCGCGAGGTTCGGATAGTCCTTGACCTTGTCGCCGGACAGATACGGGCCGAGGTCGGCGAACTTGGCGTCGATCGCGCTCGGTATCTTGCCGTTGAGGTTCCAGCCCGGGACGACCACCACGTCCGGGATGTCACTGGAGGCGAGGATCGCGCCCAGCTTCTCGTCATAGGTGTTGCCGTCCTGGTTCTGCCAGGTCGCCTTGACGCCGATGGCCTCGTTCATGGCCGTGTAGTACGCGTTGTCGCCTGCCGGAGGACTGCCCCAGAACGGCGACATGATCTTCAGGTCGCTGCCGCCGCCCAGCTTCTTCGGGACGGCCGTCTTCAGCGCGTTCAGGTCGATCGCCTGCGTGAACCCCGCCGCCGATCCGTTCTTCGAGGGGATGTCGGGCGTGACGACGCTCGACGCCACGAACGTCGGAAGGATCTTCTGGGCGTCCTTCCCCGAGGTGGTGCCGTCCTTGTTGCCGTCCTGTCCGCCGCCGCAGGCGGCGAGCAGGGGCATTCCGCCGGCCACGGCGGCCGCTGCGACCGCAGTGGAGGCGAGGAAGCTTCTCCGGCTGGGGGCGGAGGTGGCGGAGTTCGGCGTCATTGCGTCAACCCTTCATGGCGCACAGCAGGACACCCGGCGGTGGAGCCGTCGGCTGCGGTGTCTTGAGTGGATCTGGCTGAGCTGAAGCGGTCCCTCGGAGGACTGTGCCCTCCGAGGAGGGAAGTCCGTCAATCGAAGCGCTTCGATGTTGCTGCGAGGTTAAGTGAACGCCTGGGGGTGCACAAGGGTCGATCCCAAGATTCCTCGGAGGTGTCACGCAAGAGAGGTGTTCCGCCTGACACTTGACATCACTGGCGAGAAACGAAGGTGCTGCGCCCGGGTGTCTTGACACCCACCCCTCCGTCGATCGAGCATCGAAGCGCTTCGAAAGCGCCCTCCGCTCCATCGCAAAGGGATCACCACGTGACCGCAGAGACGCCACCCATGCCGCCCTTCCGTGACGCGAGCCTGCCGTTCGCGAAGCGCATCGACGACCTGCTGGCGCGGCTCACCCTCGACGAACGGATCGCGTTCCTGCACCAGTTCGCCCCCGCCGTCGAGCGACTCGGAGTGCAGGCCTTCCGCACCGGCCAGGAGGCACTGCACGGGGTCGCCTGGATGGGTCCGGCGACGGTGTTCCCGCAGGCCGTCGGGCTCGGCGCGACCTGGAACGAGGATCTCGTGCGCCGGGTCGGGGAGGCCGTCTCGTCGGAGGTGCGCGCGATGCGCGCCCGCGACGACCGCGTGGGCCTCAACGTCTGGTCCCCCACGGTCAATCTGCTGCGCCACCCGCTGTGGGGCCGCAACGAGGAGGGCTACTCGGAGGATCCGGGGCTCACCTCCGCCATCGCCACCGCGTACACCCGCGGTCTGCGCGGCGATCATCCGGCCTACTGGCGTACCGCGCCCGTGCTCAAGCACTGGCTCGCGCACAACAACGAGACGAGCAGGGACACTTCGTCCTCGTCCGTCCGCCCGCGTGTGCTGCACGAGTACGATCTGCGCGCCTTCCGCGACACCGTGGTAGCGGGCGCCGTCGCCGGGGTGATGCCCGCGTACAACCTGGTCAACGGCCGCCCCAACCACGTCTCGCCGTATCTGCGCGAGCACCTGCGGGCCTGGACCGACCAGGATCTGCTGGTCTGCTCGGACGCGGGCGCACCCTCCAACCTGGTCGACTCCGAGCACTACTTCGACACCCACGAGGAAGCCACCGCCGCCGCGCTCCGCGCCGGCGTCGACAGTTTCACCGACCACGGCACGGACGGCTCCCGGATCGCCGGACGCGTCCGGGGCGCCCTGGAGCGGGGCCTGCTGACCGAGGCCGACATCGACACCGCGGTCCGCCGCCAGCTCACCGTTCGCTTCCGGCTGGGCGAGTTCGATCCGGGCCTCGACCCGTACGCCGCCGTCGACGACTTCGACACGCCCGCCCACCGCGCGCTCGCCCGGGAAGCCGCGGAGCAGGCGATCGTCCTGCTCAAGAACGACGGTCTGCTGCCGCTTCGCCCCGGCGTCCGGATCGCCGTCGTCGGTCTGCTCGCCGACGAGTGCAAGCTCGACTGGTACAGCGGCACGCTCATCCACCGCTCGACCCCGCTGGAAGGCCTGTACGAGCGCTTCGGCGCCGAGCGCGTGGACTTCGCCGAGGGCGTGGACCGCGTACGGCTGAGGACGTCGTCCGGCGGGTATCTCGCGGTGCCCGCCGCCGATGACCCCGCGCAGGAGGCACGCGGTGCCGAAGGCGCCCTCGACCCGGCGCTGCTCGCGGGCCGCACGGATCTGCCCCCGCTGACCGCCGACGCCGCCGGTACCGAACTGGCGCTGATCGACTGGGGCGAGGGAGTCCTCACCCTGCGCGCCCCCGACGGCCGGTACCTCTCCGTCGCCGACGACGGCTTCGTCCGCGCCTCCGCCGACCGGCCGGGCGGCTGGGTCGTCCAGGAGACCTTCCGGCTGGAACCCTCCGCATCCCATGAGAACGGCCATCTCCTGAAGCACCTGGGGACGGGCGGGTACGTCTCTGTCGCCGCCGACGGCGTGAAGGTTGCCGCGGAGGACGCCGGGAACGCCGAGATCTTCGAGCTGGAGTTCGGCGAACGCGGCGAGGACGCGGTGGCGCGCGCCGCCGCCTCGGCCGACGTGGTCCTCGTCGTCGCGGGCAACGACCCGCACATCAACGGACGAGAGACCGAGGACCGTACGACGCTGCGGCTGCCCGCCCATCAGGAGCGGCTGCTGCGTGCCGCCCGCGCGGCGAACCCGGACACGGTGCTGGCCCTGGTCTCCGCCTACCCGTACGCGGTCGACCCCGCCGATCTGCCCGCCATGCTGTGGACAGCGCACGGCGGCCAGGCGGCGGGCACCGCGCTGGCCCGCGTCCTCGCCGGGGACGTCTCCCCCGCGGGCCGCCTCCCGCAGACCTGGTACGCCGGCGACGACGACCTGCCCAGCCTGCTCGACTACGACGTGATCGGCGGGCGGCAGACCTATCTCTACTTCGAGGGGACTCCGCTGTTCCCGTTCGGACACGGCCTGTCCTACGCCTCGTTCGCCTACTCGGACCTTCGAGTCCGCCGAGAGGCAGCCGCGTTGACGGTCTCCTGCACCGTCACCAACACCGCGACCGTGACCGCCGACGAGGTCGTCCAGCTTTACACCCGCGCGGTCGCCCCGTCCGTGTCCCGCCCGCGCCGCGAGCTGGCGGCGCACCGCCGGGTCCGCCTCACCCCGGGCGCCGCGACCGTCGTCTCCTTCGAACTCCCGCTCTCCGCGTTGGAGTTCTGGGACGTGGCACACGGTCGGCGGCGCCTGGAGCCGGGCACGTACGAGCTGCTGGTCGGCGCGTCCAGCGAGGACATCCGGCTCGGTGCGATCGTCGAACTCGACGGCGAACCGGACGCTCCCCGACCGGTCCGCGAACGCGGCCTGAACGCCGCCGACTTCGACGAGCAGCGAAACACCGTCATCGTCGACCGCACGAAGGCGGCGGGCGACGCGGTGACCCCCGTCGACGGCGGCACGGGGGAACTCCTCTACCGGAACTGCGACTTCGGCGAAGGCGTCACCGGGGTCGTCATCGAGGCGACGGGCGAGGGGGTTGTCGAACTGGCGCTGGACGGCGGCCCGTCGATGTCCTGGCCCCCGCCGAGCGGTGCGCCGGTCACCGAACTGCCGCCGGGCGATGCACAGGTCAACGAACTGCGGCCACACGGTGCGCGCGTCACCGAACCGCCGCCGGACGGCAGGCCGGTCGCCGAACTCGCGCCGAGCGGAACCCAGGGGCCCTACGACTACCGCACCCGCACGGCCGCGTTCGCCGCCGAGGGTGTGCACGACGTCCACCTCAGACTGCGCGGCCCCGTCCGGCTCGCGCACGTCGGCTTCTCCGGCTGAGGGTCCGGAGGGGCCGGCACAGGGGTCCGGCACCGGAAGGCATCGGTGCCGGGCCCCTTCTCGGGCGACCTTAGCTGAAAACGATTGTCACTAGACATGTCGTTTTCGGTCACGTCTCGAAGACCGACGGCCGGAGCCCGTGGGCATCCATGAGCTCTTCCCGAGACACCCGGCCTTGCACCTGCCCTGGACGCTCGGCAACCCGGCCCCGGGCCGGGGTGTTTGCTCCTCCCGGGCCGTGCGCTAATATGATCTTCAGCAGATTGGCGGAGGTCACGCCTTTCGCGATGCGTTGGTGGTCCAAGGAAAGACGCCCCGCTTCCTGCGGGGAAATGCAGGTGCAAGGCCTGCCCGGCGCTCTGTGAAGACCCTGTCCCGCGTTGTCCGGGACAGGGTCTTTTTTTGTCCGGGCCATTCACGGGCGGGTCGGCAGTCGGCAGCCAGCCCTGCTGAACGGCGCGTGCGCCGGCCTCGAAACGGCTGCGTGCGCCGAGGCGGTCCATCGGTTCGGAGGCGATCCGCCGGGCCGTGCGGTGCGACACCCCGAGCCGTTCGGCGATCGCCTCGTCGGTATGGCCCCCGGCCAGGAGACGGAGGGCGGTCGCCTGCTGGCCGGTGAGCCCGTTCGGGTCGGTGGGAAAGACCTCGCCGAGCGGCCGGGCGGCCTCCCAGGTGGTCTCGTCAGAGAAATCACGTGGAGGCAAACGTCCCTGGCCTGTTGCGTCCTGACGGAGCGTCGGCAGCACCGGAACACCGGGCACTCACGGAGGTCGCCGTCTGGAGTTCCCCAAGGCCGGCGCTGCCGCAGCGGCGATCGTCAAGAACGCCTCGCTCCCCACCTGGACAAGCCGACGGCCGGAGCCCCCGCACAGTGGGCTCCGGCCGTCGGTTTCGGTGAGGTCTGCGTCAGAGGGCGAGGCCCGTCAGCACCAGCACGCGCTCGTACGTGTAGTCGTCCATCGCGAACTTGACGCCCTCGCGGCCGACGCCGGACTGCTTCGCACCGCCGTACGGCATCTGGTCGGCGCGGTAGGACGGCACGTCGCCGATCACGACGCCACCCACCTCCAGGGCGCGGTGCGCGCGGAACGCGGTCTGCAGGTCGTGCGTGAACACACCTGCCTGGAGGCCGTACTTGGAGCTGTTGGCGGCGGCGAAGGCAGCAGCCTCGCCCTCCACCTTCTGCACGGTGAGGACCGGTCCGAAGACCTCCTCGCAGGAGATCGTGACGTCGGCCGGCACGTCGGCGAGGACGGTCGGCGCGTAGGAGGCACCGTCGCGCTTGCCGCCGGTGAGCAGCGTGGCGCCGGCCGCGACGGCCTCGTCCACCCACGACTCGACGCGCTCGGCGGCGGCCTCGCTGACCAGCGGGCCGACATCCGTCGTGTCGTCGGACGGGTCGCCGGTGACCTGGGCCTCGACCGCCGCGACGATGCGCGGCAGCAGCCGCTCGTACACCGCCGCGTCCGCGATCACGCGCTGCACCGAGATGCAGGACTGGCCGCCCTGGTAGTTGGAGAAGGTCGCGATCCGGGTCGCGGCCCAGTCGAGGTCCGCGTCGCTCGCGAAGTCGGCGAGGACGACGGCCGCGCCGTTGCCGCCCAGCTCCAGGGTGCAGTGCTTGCGCGGCACCGAGTCCATGATCGCGTAACCGACGGTCTCGGAACCGGTGAAGGAGATGACCGGAAGTCGCTCGTCCTGGACGAGGGCGGGCATCTTCTCGTTGGCGACCGGAAGGATGCTCCACGAACCGGCCGGGAGGTCGGTCTCGGCCAGCAGATCACCGATGATCAGACCGGACAGCGGGGTCGCGGGCGCCGGCTTCAGGATGATCGGGGCACCCGCGGCGATGGCCGGGGCGACCTTGTGGGCGCACAGGTTCAGCGGGAAGTTGAAGGGCGCGATACCGAGGACGACACCCTTGGGGAAGCGGCGCGTGAGGGCGAGCCGGCCCTGACCACCCAGGTCGGTGTCGAGGCGCTGCGCCTCGCCGCCGTTGAAGCGGCGGGCCTCCTCCGCGGCGAAGCGGAACACGGACACCGCGCGGCCGACCTCGCCCCGGGCCCACTTGATCGGCTTGCCGTTCTCGGCGGAGATGAGCTGCGCGATCTCCTCGGTGCGCTCGGCGAGGCGGCGCGAGACATGGTCGAGGGCGGCGGCACGCACGTGGGCCGGGGTGGCGGCGAACTCGTCCCGCACGGCGTACGCGGCGGCCACGGCCTCTTCGACCTGGGCCTCGGTGGGCACGCTGACCTGCCCGACGACCCGGCCGTCCCACGGCGAGGTGACGTCGAAGGCGGTCTCACCGGTGGCCTGGCGGCCGGCGAGCCAGAAGGCGTGGGTGGCCCCCACAATTTCTACCTGGGGCATGTGCGAGTCCCGGCCCTTCCATATTGAGGGGTGACGATGGGGGGTGTTTCTGGTGGTCCTGCGCTTTCCCGTCCACGGTAGGGCCGGGAACACCGCCGGTGGTTTGTCCGGCGCGTAACAGTCGGAGGCCGGGGTACGCCGGTTTGGCCTGATCGCAGAGGTCACTCGGCCACGGTCGGCACCGGGCCGCCCGGCGACCCGTGCGGGCAGGTCACCCGGGTCACCGTCACCGGGTGGGGCGCCGCCTCAGCCATTTCGAGGCCTGCGGCCGGCGAGCTGCTGGCGGCGGCGGGACTGGTTCACTCCCCTGTCGCGGCCGTGGCCTTCAGGGCCAGCCAGAGTTCCATCCGGACGTCGGGATCGTCCAGCGACCGGCCGAGGATCTCCTCGACCCTGCGCATCCGGTAGCGCAGCGTGTGCCGGTGGACCCCCAGATCGGCGGCCGCCGCGTCCCACTGGCCGTGGCGCGACAGCCACGCCCGCAGCGAGGCGACCAGGTCTCCGCGCCCGGTGGCGTCGTGCTCGTGGAGGGCCCGCAGCAGCCCGTCGGCGAACGCCCGTACCGCGTCGTCCGCGAGCAGCGGCAGCACGGAACCGGCCGCCAGTTCCTCGTGCTCGACGAGGAACCGGCCCCGCCGCCGGGCGACGGACAGGGCCTGTTCCGCCTGCTTGTAGGCGGCGCGGGCGGCGATCGGGCCGGCCGGGGCCGAGAGCCCGACGACGAGTTCGTCCTCGTCCCCTGCGGCCCCGGCGAGCTGCTCGCGCGGGACGGCCCGCGCCGACTCCAGCACCACGGCGTAGTCCCCGCAGGCCGCGACCGCGGCGCCGCCGTCCACGGCGAGGACGACGAGCCGCTCCCCGTCGGGCACGACGAGCACGGACTCCCCGGAACGCGCGGCGGCGGATTCGACGACCTCGGCGAGGCCGCCCAGCGGGTCGCCGTTGACGTGTGCCACGGCGACGGGGGTCTTGGAGGGCGCGGCGGCGCCCACGCGCGCGTGCCCGTCGGCGTGCGCCCGCCCGGCCGACGCGGACACCGACTCGGCGATGATCAGCCGGAAGGGCGCGTCGAGCAGTTCGCCGTACAGGTCCCCGGCGACGGCCCGTGCGTGGTCGGGCTCCCCGGCGAGCAGCATCCCCAGCACGGCCGCGCCGATCCGCTGTTCGGCGGCGTGCAGGGACCGAGAGCGTTCCGTGGTGAGTGTCAGCAGGGCGATCGCCGAGTGCACGGCGTAGCGCTCGGCGGTGCCGAGGGCTCCGGCGGTCCCGACGGCGAGCGCGGCGCGCGGCCTGCGGCCCGTTCCGAGGGAGTGCAGTTCGACGCGGTCCTCCCCGCCCACCACAGAGCTCGCGGGTGCGGGCCGCTCGCGCAGCCGCTCCACGTCCGGGGTGAGCCGGGCGGCGCGGCGCCCCGCCCAGTCCGGCGCGGTGGCGACGACGGCGCCGGACGCGTCGTAGAGCGCCGCCCATCCGTCGACCTGTCCGGCGAGCGCGGAGAGGAGTCCCTCCGGTCCGTCGTTCAGCGCCTGCTTGGTGAGTTCGCGCTGTGCGGCGAACCCGGCGGTGACGGCCCGGTACTGATCCGCGGAGATGGCGGCGGACACGGCCTTGCTGATGGCGAGGAAGGGGGTGCGCCGGGGCACTTCGAGGAGCGGCAGCCCCTCCTCCTCGGCCGCGTCGACGAGCGCCTTCGGGATCTCGTCGTAGTTGACCCCGACGGCGAAGCCGATCCCGACGACTCCGGCACCGGCCAGCCGCTTCACGTAGCGCCGCATGGTGTCGGGATCGTCCGCGTCCAGCTTGAGCGCGGTGATCAGCAGCAGCTCCCCGCCCTCCATGTACGGCACGGGGTCGGCGAGCTCACTGACATGTGCCCAGCGGACCGGCACGTCCAGGCGGTCCTCGCCCGCGCGCACCGTGAGCTTGAGCGCGGAGTGGTGGACGAGCGAGGCGAGCGTGGGGGGCATGAGGCCTTCAGGTCGGTGTGATCGCTGTGATCTCTGTGATCTTTTGGCCGCGGCGTATGAACGGCCTGTGTCGATTCTGCCTCACCGTACGGTCGCCGCGTGCGTTCATGCCCGGACACCCTGGTCAGCGGGGCCGTATATCCATACGCCCCCCTCGATACGTCACGCCTGGGGGCCCGTCAGCCGCGCAGGTCCACCAGCAGCGGCGGGGCGTGTTCCCCCTCGACGCTGGTCAGCGACAGGACGGCGTGGCCGGGCGGGACCGCGTGCGCCAGTTCGGAGGCGGACCAGCGTTCCCGCTCGACCTGACGCACGGTCACGGCGTCCGTGGTCACCGCCTTGCCGGTCACCAGCTTGCGCAGGGCATGGATGGCCCGGGTCATGGGCTGGTCGGCGAAGACGGTGTGCTGGGCCACGTCATGCGTCTCCACCCACTCGGTGCCCCAGGCGGCCGCGAACCTGCCGCCGTCCCAGGTCGTGACCCCGGACAGGGCCATCCGGCAGCCGACCGCACCGTACAGCGGTCCGTGCAGGGCCTCGGGGACGTCGGCGACGGTGCGCAGCGCGAGCACCACGCCCGCGTTCTGCGAACGCAGTCGCTGCGTCCGGCGTACGGACTCGGCGGTCACCGCGCCGGTGGCGTCGTCGAGGACGAGCCCGGCGAAGTGCGCCCGGCCGGTGTCGCGGACGACGGCGGTGAACTGGGCCAGGACGAGTCGGGTGATGAGCCGGGACGCCTCCTCATGACCGTGCTCGGGCAGGTCGATGCGGACGCGGAGGGGGTGGTGGGCCACCGCGCGCAGCGAGAAGGGGCGGATCGTGTCGTCGCCCGCGCCGAAGAAGTCGGCGAAGGCCGGCCGGTCCAGCAGGGCGAGCCGGTCGGCGAGAGCCGGGGCGGGGTCGGCGGGGGTGCCGGTCTGCCGGAGCCGGGCGTCGAGCTCCCGGCGCATGGCCAGGTGCCGTTCGTCCGCCAGCGCCTCGTGCAGGTCCGCCAGCGCCCCGCGCTCCCCCTCGAGCAGCTCCCGCAGGACGGGCAGGGACGGAAACGCGCCGTACGCCGCCCGGTACGGGCCGAGCAGCTGGGCGAGCGTCGTCGCGGCCCGCTGGACACCCATGGTGTCGAGGTCACCGGCCAGGGCCTCGGCGAGGAGGGCGGCAGCCTCGTCGGGGTCGTCGGACTCGGCGTAGGGGTCCAGGTCGTGGACGGACGCCGGGTCGCCAACGCGTACCACGACGTCGAAGGCGGAGTCCGGGGCGAGTGCCGTCCCGGCGGCGCAAACGGCGACGACCGCGCACCGGCCGGTCAGCGCCTGGAGGGCGAGGCCTTCGACCACCGGGGCGATCACATGCCGGGTCTTGCCGGACCCCGACGGTCCCACGACGAGGAGCGACGTGCCGAGCGTCTCCGGCCCGATAGCCGCGCCCACCCCGCCGTAGGCGAGCGGCGTACGGTCACCGCTCGCCCACCGCCCGATGCGCACCTGTCCCGTGAGCAGGTCGTGCCGGGCGGCGCGGACGGGCAGGTCGCGGGCGCCGGAGGGGTGGGCGAGGGCGGCGGCGCCCTGGCGCCGCACAGCGTCGGTGAATGCCGTGATCCGTGCCAGGCTCCGGGCCTGTGTCCAGGCGCGTCCCACCCGGGCGCAGTCCACGTCGTTCATCCGGCCGGCGAGCACCTCGGCGGTGAGGATGTCCGCCGCTTCGTGCTGCCCGGCCGCGCGCAGTTCGGGCCAGCGTGCCCGGGGCTCGTCGGGGGCCGTCTGCAGGGGCCCCTCGTCCTTCCTGCGGCTGCGCGCGGCGAGCCAGGTCCGGGTAAGCGGCCACCAGCCGCCGAGGCGGGCAAAGGGCCAGGTGAAGAGCAGAACCAAGGCGGTGTACACGCCGTAGACGAACAACAGCGAGCTGAAGAGGCTGTAACTACCCGAAATGGCGTAGGTGAGAGAAAAGATCGGATCAACGATCGGAGCGGGATCCCAGCCGACTCCGGGGAACGCGCCCGGGAAGACGAAGCTGAGGGTCAAGAGGGCGCCGAGGAGTGCGAGCAGAGCTCGTGCGGGCTGTCGCCTACGCTCGAAGTAGTAGCGGAAGGCCTGTGGCCAGCTACCCAGTCGACTCATCGCGATGCTGAGCAGAACGAAGAAGATGCCGTTGTAGGCCACCAGGGCGTCTGCGCCGCGCCCCACGTCTTTTTTGTAAGCAACGAGTGTGCCGCCCCACCACCAGTCGTCCGGGGTGAAAAGCCGCAGGAGCGTCCACTGATACGGAATGACGCCCCGCTTCCAGAAGGACCACACGATCATCCCGACCACCAGTGGGATGACCAGGCCGATGACGGTGACCGGTGAGAGTTTCCCCTGGGCCCGCGCGGCCTTCGGCAAGCTGTACCCGTAGCGCCAGATACCTGGCCGGGCACCCGGGCGCGGCTCGTTGAGCCAGTCGGCGACCACTGGACGGGCCTGCTGCGGCAGGAACGCCGGCCTTGCGGGCATGTCCGGTGGCCCCGCTGGAGGTGGCACGGGATTCGCATGCGTACCCCGCGCATCCTGGGTCCCGTAGCCGTCCATCGCCCTTGCCCCCTGACCAGCCAGTCCGCCTGTCGCTCCGAGGCCAATCTAGTGCTCCTGCGGGGCGAGTTCACCGTTTACACGGCCGGGCCCGCGGCGGGACGGGACCACCGGGCGTCCGCTCCTCTATGTCCACCGCGGACAACCGATTCCTCCGACAACGCCCACATGGCGCATGCCGACCCCCCCTCCTCGGCTCTAGCCTGCGAAGAAAGAAGGCAAGCGTCCGAAAACCCCCCGCCCGGACACCCCGCGTTCGCCGGGGACCGTCCGGTTCGCAAGATCATCAGGGAGCCCCTCATGACCGCACTTCCGCAGGAGCGCCGCGTCGTCACCGCCATCCCCGGCCCGAAGTCGCAGGAGCTGCAGGCCCGACGCACCGCCGTGGTCGCGGCCGGTGTGGGGTCGGTGCTCCCTGTCTTCACCACGCGCGCCGGCGGCGGGATCATCGAGGACGTCGACGGCAACCGCCTCATCGACTTCGGCTCCGGCATCGCCGTGACGTCGGTCGGCGCGAGCGCCGAGGCCGTCGTGCGCCGGGCCTCCGCCCAGCTGCAGGACTTCACCCACACCTGTTTCATGGTCACGCCGTACGAGGGGTACGTCGCCGTCGCCGAGGCGCTCGCCGAGCTGACCCCGGGCGACCACGCCAAGAAGTCCGCCCTGTTCAACTCGGGCGCCGAGGCCGTCGAGAACGCCGTCAAGATCGCCCGCGCGTACACCAAGCGCCAGGCCGTCGTCGTCTTCGACCACGGCTACCACGGCCGTACGAACCTCACGATGGCGCTGACCGCCAAGAACATGCCGTACAAGAACGGCTTCGGCCCGTTCGCGCCCGAGGTCTACCGCGTGCCGGTCGCCTACGGCTACCGCTGGCTGACGGGCCCGGAGAACGCCGGCGCCGAGGCGTCCGCGCAGGCCATCGACATGATCAACAAGCAGATCGGCGCCGACAACGTCGCCGCGATCATCATCGAGCCGGTTCTCGGCGAGGGCGGCTTCATCGAGCCCGCGAAGGGCTTCCTGCCGGCCATCAGCCAGTTCGCCAAGGACAACGGCATCGTCTTCGTCGCGGACGAGATCCAGTCCGGCTTCTGCCGTACCGGCCAGTGGTTCGCCTGCGAGGACGAGGGCATCGTCCCGGACCTGATCACGACCGCCAAGGGCATCGCGGGCGGTCTGCCCCTCGCCGCCGTGACGGGCCGCGCCGAGATCATGGACGCCGCGCACTCCGGCGGCCTGGGCGGCACCTACGGCGGCAACCCGGTGGCCTGCGCCGGTGCGCTCGGCGCGATCGAGACGATGAAGGAGCTCGACCTCAACGCCAAGGCGAAGAACATCGAGTCGGTCATGAAGACCCGCCTCGGTGCCATGGCCGAGAAGTTCGACATCATCGGCGAGGTCCGCGGGCGTGGCGCCATGATCGCGATCGAGCTGGTCAAGGACCCCGCCACCAAGGAGCCGAACCCGGAGGCGGCCGGCGCGCTCGCCAAGGCCTGCCACCAGGAGGGCCTGCTGGTCCTGACCTGTGGCACCTATGGCAACGTCCTCCGCTTCCTGCCCCCGCTGGTCATCGGCGAGGACCTCCTGAACGAGGGTCTCGACATCATCGAGCAGGCCTTCTCGCGCATCTGACGCCCGAGACACCGCAGCACCGGAATCCGGGAGACCGCCCACGGGCGGATTCCCTCGGGTTCCGGTGCTGCGGCGTTCCGGGTCGGGGCGTGTGAAGAAGGTGTGCGAGGTGCATGACGGGACGCGATTCCGCCTGTCGGAGCCGCACCCCCTGCCGTAGGTTCTAACCAGATCAGCGATACACCACCCACAGGGGACTGTGGGTGACACCGGGCCGAGGCTTCCCCGGCTTCGCCCTGGTCGTGCCCTCGCGCACACACCCGGAGCTCCGGCTCCGGTGCTCCTCACCGATCGGACAGTCGCCCGCCCCAAACCCCCCGGGGCGCGCGGCATTCCGGTCCGGTCGGCCGCCTCGGAACCACCCCCCCCCCTGTTCCGGGGCGGCCGACCTCCTTCTTCTGCCGGGTGCCTCTTCTCCCCGGCCTCTCTCTTCTCCAGGGCCCTCCTTGCCGGGCCACTTCCTCTGCCAGGTCTCTTCTTCCGCCGGCCATCGCACGCGGGCGGTGCCGAGCCGGCGGGGACAATGGCAGGCTGTCCCCCATGCCCCGCACGCCCCTCCTGTTCGGCCTGCCCGCCCTCTGCTTCGTGCTCATCACCTGGCAGGTCGTGGCGGGCGGCCCGCTCGTGAGCCTGGACGAGCGGCTGAGCGGCGCCCTCGTCCACCCGGACCGGTTCTCCGAGCTGCTCGCCGACCTCGGCAACATCCAGGTGGCGGTTCCGGTGCTCGTCCTGGCGCTGATGTACGTCGCCCGGCGGGGCCGCGCCACCGGTCTGGACCGATGGTGGCTGCCTCCGGCCGCCGCCGCGGTCCTGATGGCCCTTGTCCCCGCGGTGATCGTGCCGCTGAAGGAACTCGTCGCCCGGCCGGGCCCCCCGGTCATGGGACCCGGCACCGGCTTCTATCCCTCGGGGCACACCGCCACCGCCTTCATCGCGTACGGCGCCGCGACGCTGCTCCTCCTCCCCCTGCTCCGCACCGCGGGCGCCCGTGGCGCACTGCTGAGCGTCTGTGCGGCCGTGAACGCGTGCGTGGCCTTCGGCCTGATCCGGCGCGGCTACCACTGGCCACTGGACGTGGTGGCCAGTTGGTGCCTCTGCGCGGTGCTGCTGTGCTCCCTGCGGCTCTTCGTCAGCCGAAGTACGCGTCGAAGTTCCGCGAGAACTCCCAGCCTCCGAACCGGTCCCAGTTGACCGACCACGTCATCAGGCCGCGCAGACCCGGCCAGGTGCCATGGGTCGCGTACGAGCCGCAGTTGGTCTTCTTCGTGAGGCAGTCGAGCGTCTTGGTCACCTCGGCCGGGGCCACATAGCCGTTGCCGGCGTTGGTGGTGGCGGGCATGCCGATGGCTATCTGGTCGGGGCGCAGGGGCGGGAAGACGTTGCCCGCGTCACCCGCGACCGGGAAGCCCGTCAGGAGCATGTCGGTCATCGCGATGTGGAAGTCGGCGCCGCCCATGGAGTGGTACTGGTTGTCGAGGCCCATGATCGAGCCGGAGTTGTAGTCCTGGACGTGCAGGAGCGTCAGGTCGTCGCGCAGGGCGTAGATCACCGGGAGATAGGCGCCGGCGCGCGGGTCCTGGCCGCCCCACTTCCCCGTGCCGTAGTACTGGTATCCGAGCTGGACGAAGAAGGTCTCCGGGGCCATGCTCAGGACGAACTTCGAGCCGTACTTGGCCTTCAGGGTCTTCAGGGCCGAGATGAGGTTGACGATCACCGGGGTGGTCGGGCTCTTGAAGTTCGTGTCGCTCGCGTCCAGGGAGAGCGAGTGGCCCTCGAAGTCGATGTCCAGGCCGTCCAGGCCGTAGGTGTCGATGATCTTCGAGACCGAGGAGACGAAAGTGTCGCGGGCGGCCGTGGTGGTCAGCTGGACCTGGCCGTTCTGGCCGCCGATCGAGATCAGCACCTTCTTGCCGGCCGCCTGTTTGGCCTTGATCGCGGCCTTGAAGTCGGCGTCGCTCTCCACCGTGGCGCACTCGGTGACCGGGCAGCGGTTGAAGCGGATGTCGCCCGAGGTGACGGAGGTCGGTTCACCGAAGGCCAGGTCGATGACGTCCCAGCTGTCGGGTACGTCGGCCATGCGCGTGTAGCCGGCGCCGTTGGCGAAGCTCGCGTGGAGGTAGCCGACCAGGGCGTGGGTGGGCAGGTCGGAGGAGCCTCCGCCGCCCCCGCCGGAGCCCGCCGAGGTGGTCGCGGTGACCGTGGCCGACTTCGCGGACTCGCCCGCGTCGTTCGTCGCCGCGACCTGGAAGGAGTACGCGGTCGAGGCGGACAGCCCGCTCACGGTGGCCGAGGTGCCGGTGACCGTCTGGACCTTCACTCCGTCCACTCCGTCGCGGTAGACGGCGTAGCCGGTCGCGCCGGTCACCGCCGTCCAGGACAGGCCGACCGCCGAGGAGGTGACGGTACCGACCGTCAGTCCGGTGGGCGCGGCCGGCGGCTGGCCCGCGGCGACGCCGGGGCCGGTCAGCGAGAGGTCGTCGGCGTAGTAGGCGCCGGTGCCGTACCAGCCGTGCGTGTAGATCGTGACCTGGGTGGTGGCGGCGCCGGTGCGGAAGGTGGTGCTCAGCTGCTGCCAGTCGGCCGCGGAGGGGGTCCAGGTGCTGACGTCGGTCGTACCGGTGCCGGTCGCGCCGAGGTAGACATAGCTGCCGCGGACGTAGCCGGAGAGGGTGTACTGCGCGTCGGGCTTCACGGTCACGGTCTGCGAGCACTGTGCGTAGTCGCTGCCGGCCGGGGTCGCCATCAGCGCCGAACCACCGCTCCGGACCGGAGAATTGACGGTGCTCGCCGCCGTACAAGTCCAGCCGCTCAGGCCCGACTCGAATCCGCCGTTCCTGGCGAGGTCCGCGTCGGCCGCGCGGGCGGCCGACGAGAGCGCGACCATGCCGGGTACGGCCAGGGCAGTGGCCGTGCACACGGCGAGCAGCGTTCGCCGACCGTGCGCGAACGGTCTGTTGTGTCTGGTGCGGTCCACGATTGCCTCCGGGCATGGGGGAGTTGGAGGATGGAGCGCGCCCAACTTGGTCCAGACCAATTCGGTTGTCAAGCCCTCCGACAGGCAACGGACTTCGAACGGCCGCCGGAAACTCACCGGGCCGCCTTCCGGACGGTCGCCGATCCCGACCCCGCACCGTCACCGATCTCGACCCCCAACGTCGCCGAACCCCGGCCCCTCACCGAACCCGGCCCCTCACCGTCGCCGGCCTCGGTTCCCACCGTCGCCGAGCCGGGCCCCTCACCGCCGTCGGTCCTCGTTCCCGGCGAGGGCCGCCGCGGCCTCGTGCATGGCCAGTTCGAGAAGTGCCGGGTCGGTGAGCGTGCCGGAGCCGTCCGGCGGGACCAGCCACCGGACCCCGCCGGTCGACCGTCCCGGGTACGGCACCACGATCCAGGTGCCGTGGCCCGCCGTGCGCACCCCCGTGCCGAGCCAACGAGCCGCGGTGCCCGCCGGCACGAAGAAACCCATCCGGGCGTCGCCGAAGTCGACGAGCACCGGACCGGGTTGGTCGATCACCCGGGTCAGTACGTCGAGGGTCGGATAGCCGAGCTCGCCCGGCAGAATGAGGACGTCCCAGGCCCTTCCCGCCGGCAGCAGCGCGATCCCGCGGGGATTGCGCTCCCACTCCCAGCGGCAGGCCTCGGGATCCGGAGCCACGGATGCCAGCCAATCGACCGCCGCATTGGGCCCTGTCATGACGGAACCTCCCTCTCGTGTCGACGCCGGTCGCGTCACAGAGGAGAGGGAGGTCCGGGCCGGTCATTACGCGGGTTCCGGCTACGAGTTGACAATGGTTCAGGTCACACCCGGCCGACACCGGGCGCGCGCCGGTGGATCACGATCGGACGCGTGCGCCGGTGGATCGTATTTGGGTTCGCGCGCCGGTGGATCAGGTTCAAGGGCGCACGCTCGTGGATCGCGTTCGAGGGGGCAGGCCCTCAGCCGTGGAGGACATTCCGGCGACGCACGCCCTCAGCTGTCGAAGCCGAGGCCCAGTTTGTCCATCGTCTTCAGCCACAGATTGCGCCGGCCGCCGTGCGTGTCCGCCCGTGCCAGCGACCACTTGGTGAGCGCGATACCGGTCCAGGCGAAGGGCTCGGGCGGGAACGGCAGCGGCTTGCGGCGGACCATCTCCAGCTCGGTCCGTTCGGTGCGCTCCCCCGCCAGCAGGTCGAGCATCACGTCGGCGCCGAACCGGGTGGCGCCGACTCCGAGGCCCGTATAGCCCGCCGCATAGGCGACCTTGCCCCCGTGGGCGCTGCCGAAGAACGCCGAGAACCGCGAGCAGGTGTCGATCGCGCCGCCCCAGGCGTGGGAGAAACGGACGCCCTCCAGCTGCGGGAAGCAGGTGAAGAAGTGCCCGGCGAGCTTGGCGTACGTCTCCGGGCGGTCGTCGTGCTCGGCGTTCAACCGGCCGCCGTAGGGGTAGATCGCGTCGTAGCCGCCCCACAGGATCCGGTTGTCGGCGGACAGCCGGAAGTAGTGGAACTGGTTGGCCGAGTCGCCGAGGCCCTGGCGGTTCTTCCAGCCGATGGAGGCCAGCTGGTCGGCGCTGAGCGGCTCGGTCATCAGCGCGTAGTCGTAGACCGGGACGGTGTACGAGCGGACGCGCCTGACCAGGTTCGGGAAGATGTTGGTGCCGAGGGCCACCCGGCGGGCGCGGACCGAGCCGTACGGCGTGCGGACGGCCATGCCGGCGCCGGACGGCTTCAGTGCGAGGGCCGGCGTGTGCTCGTACACCCGCACTCCGAGCTCGACGCACGCCCGCTTCAGGCCCCACGCCAGCTTGGCCGGGTGGAGCATGGCGACACCACGACGGTCGTGCAGCCCGGCCAGGAAGGTCGGGGAGTCGACCTGTTCCCGTACGGCCCCGGTGTCCAGGAACTCGATGCCGTCGGCGAGGCCCTCGCGCTCCAGCTCCTGGTGCCAGTCGCGCAGTTCGGCCGCCTGGTGCGGCTCGGTGGCGACGTCGATCTCACCGCTGCGCTCGAAGTCGCAGTCGAGGGAGTAGCGGGCGACGGCCGCCTCGATCTCGTCGAGGTTGCGAGCGCCCAGCTCCTCCAGCTTCCTGATCTCGTCCGGCCAGCGGGTGAGCCCGTTGGACAGACCGTGGGTGAGGGATGCGGCGCAGAAGCCGCCGTTGCGGCCCGAGGCGGCCCAGCCCACCTCGCGGCCCTCCACCAGGACGACATCCCGCCCGGGGTCGCGCTCCTTGGCGATCAGCGCGGTCCACAGTCCGCTGTAGCCGCCGCCGACGACCAGCAGGTCGCAAGTCTCGGCGCCGGTGAGCGCGGGCTCGGGGCGGGGTTTGCCGGGGTCGTCCAGCCAGTACGGGACCGGCTGGGCGTCGGAAAGAGATTTCGTCCACTGATTACCACGGGTCATGGCGCTTGGGGCCATGATTTCAACTCCCAACAAGGGTGACGAGCGTTATGCCTTTTGCCTGTTCCGGCGATTGCCGAGGACCATTCCGGCCAGGACGAACAGTACGGCGACGAGGAACATGGCCGTACCGATGACATTGATCTGAACGGGTGTTCCGCGCTGTGCCGAACCCCAGACGAACATGGGGAACGTGACGGTCGAGCCCGCGTTGAAATTGGTGATGATGAAATCGTCGAAGGAGAGCGCGAAAGCGAGCAGCGCGCCCGCGGCGATTCCGGGGGCCGCGATGGGCAGGGTCACGCGCAGGAAGGTCTGCGCGGGGCCGGCGTAGAGGTCCTGGGCCGCCTGTTCCAGTCGCGGGTCCATCGACATGACACGGGCCTTGACCGCCGTCACGACGAAGCTGAGACAGAACATGATGTGGGCGATCAGGATCGTCCAGAAGCCCAGCTGAGCGCCCATGTTGAGGAACAGAGTGAGCAGCGAGGCGGCCATGACGACCTCGGGCATCGCCATCGGCAGGAAGATCAGCGAGTTCACCGCGCCGCGCGCCCGGAAGCGGTAGCGGACCAGTGCGAAGGCGATCATCGTGCCGAGGACGGTGGCCCCGACGGTCGCCCAGACGGCGATCTGGAGGCTGAGCGAGAGCGAGCCGCACATGTCGGCGACCCCGCACGGATCGCGCCAGGCGTCCGTGGAGAACTGCTGCCATTCGTAATTGAAGCGCCCCTTCGGTTTGTTGAAGGAGAACACCGTGACGACGATGTTGGGCAGCAGCAGATATCCGAGCGTCACCAGGCCGGCGATGACGACGAAATGGCGCTTGAGCCAGTTCACGAAGGCCATTTAAACCAGATCCTCCGTCCCGGACTTGCGGATGTAGAGCGTGACCATGATGAGGATCGCGGCCATGAGAATGAACGAGAGCGCCGCGGCCGTCGGATAGTCGAGAATCCGCAGGAACTGGGTCTGGATGACGTTGCCGACCATCCGGGTGTCGGTGGAGCCGAGCAGGTCGGCGTTCACGTAGTCACCGCTGGCGGGGATGAAGGTCAGCAGCGTTCCCGAGACCACACCGGGCATCGACAGCGGGAACGTCACCTTGCGGAAGGTGGTGATCGGCCGCGCGTACAGGTCGCCCGCCGCCTCGTGCAGCCGTCCGTCGATGCGCTCCAGCGAGGTGTAGAGCGGCAGCACCATGAACGGCAGGAAGTTGTACGTGAGTCCGCAGACCACCGCCAGCGGGGTGGCGAGGACGCGGTCCCCCGCTGTGAAGCCGAGCCAGTTGGTGACGTCCAGGACGTGCAGCGAGTTCAGGGCGCCGACGACCGGGCCGCCGTCCGCGAGGATCGTCTTCCAGGCGAGCGTGCGGATCAGGAAGCTGGTGAAGAACGGCGCGATCACCAGGATCATGATCAGGTTGCGCCAGCGGCCCGCCCGGAACGCGATCAGGTAAGCGAGCGGATACCCGAGCACCAGACACAGGATCGTCGCGGCGCCGGCGTAGAGCACGGAGCGCAGGAACTGCGGCCAGTAGTCGGAGAGGGCGTTCCAGTACGTCTGGAAGTGCCAGGTGACCTTGAAGCCCTCCTCCAGGGAGCCCGTCTGCACGGACGTGGAGGCCTGGTAGACCATCGGCAGCGCGAAGAAGACGACGAGCCACAGAAGTCCGGGCAGCAGCAGCCAGTACGGGACCAGGCGGCCACGCTTCCTGGGCGGCTTCTCGGTGGGCTGCGGCGCGATCGGTGGCGCCTCCACCTCGGTGACGGTGGCCATCAGGCGGCCTCTTCCTCGGCCAGGTCGACGCCCGCGTCGATGTCCTGGGCGGCGTCGAGGCCGAAGGTGTGCGCCGGGCTCCAGTGCAGGACGACGTCCGCGCCCGGGACGAGCCGGGAGTCCCGGTCGATGTTCTGGGCGTAGACCTCGAACTCGGGGCAGACCGCGCTGTCGATGACGTACTGGGTGGAGACGCCGATGAAGCTGGAGTCGGCGATCTTGCCGGTGATCCGGTTGCGGCCGGCGGGTATCTCGCCCGCGTCGTCGGCGTGCGTGAGGGAGATCTTCTCCGGGCGGACTCCGACCAGGACCTTGCCGCCGGTCGTGGCGGTCGCCGAACAGCGCGCCACGGGGAGCACCAGCTTGCCGCCGCCCGCCTTGAGCACGATGTCGTCGCCGCTGCGGGAGTCGACCTCGGCCTCGATGAGGTTGGAGGTGCCGAGGAAGTTGGCGACGAAGGTGGTGTTCGGGTTCTCGTAGAGGTCGGCGGGCGCGCCGAGCTGCTCGACTCGGCCCGCGTTCATCACGGCGACGGTGTCGGCCATGGTCATGGCCTCCTCCTGGTCGTGCGTGACATGGATGAAGGTGATGCCGACCTCGGTCTGGATGCGCTTGAGCTCCAGCTGCATCTGGCGGCGCAGCTTGAGGTCGAGGGCGCCGAGCGGCTCGTCGAGGAGCAGCACCTTGGGGTGGTTGATCAGCGCGCGGGCCACGGCGACACGCTGCTGCTGGCCGCCGGAGAGCTGGTGCGGTTTCTTGCGCGCCTGCTCACCGAGCTGTACGAGGTCGAGCATGTCCTCGACCTGCTTCTTCACCGACTTGATGCCCCGCCGGCGCAGGCCGAAGGCGACGTTCTCGAAGATGTCGAGGTGCGGGAAGAGGGCGTACGACTGGAAGACCGTGTTCACCGGGCGCTTGTAGGGCGGCAGGTTCGTCACGTCCTGCTCGCCGAGCGAGACGACGCCCGAGGTGGGCTCCTCCAGGCCGGCGATCATCCGCAGGGTGGTGGTCTTGCCGCAGCCCGACGCCCCGAGGAGGGCGAAGAACGAGCCCTGCGGCACGGTCAGGTCGAGGGGGTGTACGGCCGTGAAGGCGCCGTACGTCTTGCTGATCCCGGAGAGGCGGACGTCGCCGCTGTTTTCGTTCGTCATGGTGGTCACGCCCCTGTGAGCTTCGCGAACTTCTCTTCGTAGGCCGTCTCTTCCTTCTGGCTCAACGAGCGGAAGGCGTGGGACTTCGCGGCCATGGCCTTGTCAGGAATGATCAGCGGGTTGTTCGCCGCGTCCTTGTCGATCTTCGCGAGATACGGCTTCACCCCGTCGACCGGGCAGACGTAGTTGATGTAGGCGGAGAGCTCCGCCGCGGGCTCGGGCTCGTAGTAGAAGTCCATGAGCCGCTCGGCGTTCGTCTTGTGACGTGCCTTGTTGGGGACGAGCATGTTGTCCGTGGACGTCAGATAGCCGCTGTCCGGGATGATGAAGTCGACGTCCGGGCTGTCCGCCTTGAGCTGGACCACGTCACCGGCCCAGGCGAGACAGGCCGCGAGGTCGCCCTTGGTGAGGTCGGACGTGTAGTCGTTGCCGGTGAAGCGGCGGATCTGGCCCTTGTCGACGGCCTTCTGGAGGCGTGCTGTCGCCGCGTCGAAGTCGTCGTCGGTGAAGTTCGCCGGGTCCTTGCCCATGTCGAGCAGCGTCATGCCGATGCTGTCGCGCATCTCCGAGAGGAAGCCGACGCGCCCCTTGAGCTTGGGGTTGTCGAGCAGGTCGGAGACGGACCTGACCTCGACCCCGTCGAGCGCCTTCTTGTTGTAGGCGATGACGGTCGAGATGCCCTGCCAGGGGTAGGAGTAAGCGCGTCCGGGGTCCCAGTCCGGGTTGCGGAACTGGGCGGACAGGTTGGTGTAGGCGTGCGGGAGGTTCGACGGGTCGAGCTTCTGCACCCAGCCGAAGCGGATCAGCCGGGCCGCCAGCCAGTCGGTGACGACGATCATGTCGCGCCCGGTGTCCTGGCCCGCGGCGAGCTGCGGCTTGATCTTGCCGAAGAACTCGACGTTGTCGTTGATGTCCTCGGTGTACTTGACCTTGATGCCGGTCCGCTTGGTGAACGTGTCCAGCGTGGGGTGGTGCTTCTCGCTGTCGTCGACGTCCATGTACTCGGTCCAGTTGGAGAAGTTGATCGTCTTCTCCTTGGCCGAGTGGTCCTCCGACGACACACTGCCCTGGGGTTTGCCGGCCGCGGGGATCCCGCAGGCGCTCAGCGCCCCGAGACCGCCGACGGCCAGCGCGCCGCCCGCCGAGGCGCGCAGCAGTGACCGGCGGGTGAGGGACGCCCTGCCATTCCGGAAGCTGCGCCGCAAGGCGGCCAGTTGCACCGGGGACAGGCGTTCGGGCTCGTACTGCTCCATGCTCTGATGCCCTTTCGGAAGGGTCGCGGCCGTGGTCGCGGCCTGGTCTGCCATGTGGCCGTAGCCGGTCGATCGGCTACGGCCGGTCCCCGAAGACCGTGCGGTGCCAGTCCTTCCTGGCTACCGCGGTGTTGTCGAACATGACGTGCTTGATCTGCGTGTACTCCTCGAAGGAGTAGGCGGACATGTCCTTGCCGAAGCCGGACGCCTTGTAACCGCCGTGCGGCATCTCACTGATGATCGGAATGTGATCGTTGATCCAGACGCAGCCGGCCTTGATCTCGCGGGTCGCGCGGTTGGCACGGTAGACATCGCGGCTCCAGGCGGAGGCGGCGAGTCCATATGGTGTGTCGTTGGCCAGCGCGATGCCCTCGTCGTCGGTGTCGAAGGGGAGCACCACGAGGACCGGGCCGAAGATCTCGGCCTGCACGATCTCGCTGTCCTGCCCGGCGTCGGCGACGAGCGTGGGCGCATAGTACGCGCCGCTCTTGAGCTCACCCTGTGGGGCCTCGCCGCCGGTGACCACGCGCGCGTAGCCGCGGGCCCGGTCGACGAATCCGGCGACGCGGTCGCGCTGGGCGTGCGAGATCAGCGGGCCGAGGTCGGTGTCCGACGCGAAGGGATCGCCCACGCGGACGCTCGCCATCAGGGCGCCGGTGCGCTCCACGAACGCTTCGTAGAGCGGCCGTTGCACGTACGCGCGCGTGGCGGCCGTGCAGTCCTGGCCCGTGTTGATGAGCGAACCGGCGACCGCGCCGTGCACGGCGGCCTCCAGGTCCGCGTCGTCGAAGACGAGGAAGGGGGCCTTGCCGCCGAGCTCCAGGTGGAGGCGCTTGACGGTCGAGGTGGCGATCTCGGCGACGCGCTTGCCGACGGCGGTCGACCCGGTGAAGGAGGTCATGGCGACGTCGGGATGCCCGACGAGATGCTCACCGGCCTCCTTGCCCAGACCCGTGACGATGTTGATGACCCCGTCCGGGATACCCGCGTGGGTGGCCGCGTCGGCGAACAGCAGCGAGGTGAGCGGGGTCAGCTCGGCCGGCTTCAGCACGATGGTGTTGCCGGCCGCGACGGCCGGGAGGATCTTCCAGGCGGCCATCTGGAGCGGGTAGTTCCAGGGCGCGATGGAGCCGACGACGCCGATGGGTTCGCGGCGTACGTACGAGGTGTGGTCGCCGGAGTACTCACCTGCCGACTGGCCCTGCAGATGCCGGGCCGCGCCTGCGAAGAAGGCGGTGTTGTCGATGGTTCCCGGCACGTCGAACTCGCGGGTCAGCTTGAGGGGCTTTCCGCACTGGAGTGACTCGGCCTGGGCGAACTCCTCGGCACGCTCGGCGAGCACGGCGGCGAAGCGGTGCAGCGCGTCGGAACGCTCCCCGGGGGTGGTGCCCGCCCAGCCGGGGAACGCCGCGCGGGCGGCCGCGACGGCCGCGTCCACGTCGGCGGTGCTCGCCAGCTCGTACGTGTACACCTCTTCGCCGGTGGCAGGGTTCACGACGGCGTGCGTACGACCGGAGGTGCCCTTGGTGAGACGGCCTCCGATGTACTGCGCGCCGTCCGCGAGGCGGTCCTGCGCCTGGAAGCGATGGCCCGGATTGTGCATGTCGCTCTCCTCCGCCGTCCTCCCCGTCGAGACGAGGGTCGGCGTAGCTCCAGCTCGATTTGAGTGCCGATCCTGACAGAGCAAAGGGACTCCAACAAGTGATTCCGTTGTTGCCTTTTGGTTACGCGACGGAATCCTTCGACCAGGTGTCGAGTCCTCCCGGAAAAGGCGGGACGGAATGTCAGTGGTGCGTGCCACAGTGGCGTGCATGGGGAAGATCGGGTCGCGGGAAGCACTGGTCAGTGCGGTGGAGTCGGGGACGCGGGTGAAGTACCTGCACTTCTGGGGGCACCGCCCGAGGGCGGACGGCCAGGTGGGGTCGAGCTGTCTCAGCCAGTGGTGGCCGTCACCCTTCGTGGTCGAAGGTGTCACCTACGCGACGGCGGAGCACTGGATGATGGCGTCCAAGGCGCGCCTCTTCGGCGACGCGGACGCCGAGCGGAAGGCGCTGGACGCACCGAACCCCGCGCTCGCCAAGAAGGCCGGCCGGCTGGTGCGCAGCTTCGACGACGCCATATGGGAGCGCGAGCGGTTCGAGATCGTGGTCGAGGGCAGCGTCCACAAGTTCTCCGCCCACCCCGGCCTGCGGGCGTTCCTGCTGGGCACCGGCGGGCGGGTACTGGTCGAGGCGAGTCCCATGGACCGGGTCTGGGGCATCGGACTAGCCGCGACCGACGAGGGCGCGTCGAACCCCCGCCACTGGCGTGGACCGAACCTGCTGGGCTTCGCACTGATGGAGGCACGAGAGCGGTTGCGCTAGCCGCGAGGGGCGTCCCGGGGGCCGGGGCCACTGGAGCCCGGTGGGGCGGGGGCCCGGTGGGGCGGGGGCCCGGTGGGCCGGGGGGCCCGGTGGGCCGGGGGGCCCGGTGGGCCGGGGGGCCCGGTGGGCCGGGGGGCCCGGTGGGCCGGGGGGCCCGGGGTCCGACACCTGCGACTCACGACGGCTGGGCCGGTTGCAGGTCCGGAGGGCCTGGGGCTGACCCGCGCGCCTCCCCGGAGAGCCTTCGCCCGGACCATGCTGGGGAGGGCGGAGCGCCGGTCGGCGACTTCTGACGGCGGGCCGCCCGCGAGCCCGGAAGCTTGGGGACCCGGCAGTGATCCCGACGGCTTCCGGTCGGTGGAGGCCGGTTCGCGGCTCGGGCGGCGCTGCGGGCAACGGCAGCCGGCCGGTCGCGCCGCACTGCGGATGCGACGGGACCCGAACCGGCTGAAACTGTGCGTGTGACTGGCATCGATGCGGCACGTGACAAGGCCGCGCCCGCAGCGACCCGCGCCCCGCACCAATCGCTGGCACTCGCGGCCATGCTCTTCGCCGTGGCGATGACGTTCATCGACCAGACGATCGTCTCCATCGCGGCGCCGGACATCGTCCGCGAGCTGGGGCTGTCGGCCTCCGGCATGCAATGGGTGGTCAACGCCTACCTGCTGTCGCTGGCCGCGTTCTTCGCCCTCGGCGGGCGCCTGGCGGACCTTTTCGGGCCACGCCGTGTCGTCGTCGTCGGCACCCTCGTGTTCGTCATCTCGTCGGTACTCTGCGGATGCGTGCCCAAGGGAGACTTCGCCCAGACCTGGCTGATCATTTTCAGGGCGACACAGGGCCTGGGGGCCGCTCTACTCTTCCCCGCGGCACTCGCCGTGGTGGTGGCCGTGTTCCCGGTCCAGCGCCGCGGCCGGGCCCTGGCGTTGTTCTTCGGGCTGTCCGGCGCGCTGACGGCCATCGGCCCGCTGCTGGGCGGCTGGCTCACGGCGTGGACCTGGAGAGCGATCTTCTGGGTCAACGTGCCCGTCGCCGTCGTGGCACTGGTCCTGACCGTGATGGCGCACATTCCCGACCGGCGGCGCGACGAGTCGCTGGACGGCGTCGGGGCCCTGCTGATCGCGGTGGGCATGGGCCTGAGCGTGCTCGGTTTCCAGCAGGCCGCGTACTGGGGCTGGGACAGCGCGGCGACCTTGGGCTGCATCGCTGGCGGCCTCGTCGTCCTGATCCTCTTCTGGCGCTACGAGCGGGAAAGGCGCCACCCCCTGGTCAACCTGGCGGTCTTCCAGGACAAGGCGTTCACCGTGGACTCCATGGTGCTCTTCTTCGCCATGCTCGCCTTCGTGCCGGTCTTCTTCTTCGCCTCGGTGTACGCACAGGTCTCCCTCAGCGCCTCGCCCGATCAGGCGGCGCTCTACCTGCTGTACTTCTTCGCGGGCTTCGCGATCGCCTCCCAATGGGGCGGCCGCATGCTGGACAAACAGGGCGCACGGCCGGCCATGAAGATCGGCACCGCCCTGGGTGCGGTCGGGTTCGCCCTCTGGGCCCGCAAGTTGACCGATCTGTCCATGCACGACCAATGGCCGTACGTCGCCCTCGCGGGGGCCGGCATCGGCTTCATCCTGGCGCCCGCCTCCACGGACGCCGTCAACCGGTCCATCGGCGCCTCGTACGGCGAGGTCACCGGCATCACACAGACCGTCCGCAACTACGCGGCGAGTGTGGGCCTCGCCGTCTTCGGGACGATCCTGACGCACACGATGACGGACAAGGTCGTGTCGACGCTCCAGTCCCACGGCCTGTCGTCGGACGAGGCCCACGGCGTGGCCAAGGACATCGCCCAGGCGGTCACGGGCAATTCCGACGCACGGCAGCCCACCGGCACCGGCGCCACCGCCTCGACCATGCGCGAGGTGATGGCGAGCGTCCGGATGGACTTCGCCGAGGCCAACCAATGGGTCTTCTACGGCATGGCCGTCGCGCTCGCCGTCGGATTCTTCTGCGCCTTGCGCCACCCCGGGGGCCGAGGACGGGTGGCCGCCGACGACGAACCCCCGACGGCCGACTGACGCTGCCGCCGACATGCCGGCCCACCGGCATACCTGACCCGGACCGTGGCGACCATCGCTGCGGGCCCCGGGCCCCGGGGCCCGGGCCCCGGGCCCCGGGCTATCGCTGGTGTGTCATGACCAAGGACGTGGAGAAACCGTCGTCGCCGCCCGGGTCACCGCTGCCGCCGTCGTCCGAAGCGACGATGATGAAGACGACCAGGCCGACAGCGAGGACGAGGCCGACACCTCCGCAGATGACCCCGGCCAGCGCCTGCCCGGAGTTCGTTGCCTCACCCCGGCGGGCCTTGGCCCGTCCGACCAGACCGAAGATCACGGCGAGGACGCCCAGCACGATCGCCAACGGCCACGCGAAGAACAGGACCACCGCGATGATGCCCAGCACGAGCGCGGCGGTCCCCATGCCATTGCTCGGCATGGGCTGCGCCAGGGGCCAGCCGTAGCTCGGTGCGCCCGGATAGGCGGTACCCGCGGGAGCGCCGGGGTACCGCGGGAAGCCGTGGCCGTACGGGAGGCCCGGACCGTCGGGGGCGATCGGCGGCGGGGGGACGGGCTCGCCGGGAACGGGCTGCGGATAGGGGCTGCGGGCCGCGGGCGGTGCGAAGGGGTTGTCCCAGGAGGGATTGCCGAGGCCTCCCGGTCCGGGCGGGACCGGTGCACCGGGCAGCGAGGTGATTGCCGGCAGACCGTACACCGGAGGAGGCGTGGCACTCCCCCGCGCCGCCTCCCTGGAGGAGGCGATCTCCTCGGGCGGCGCCCAGGGGTTGAACTCGGGTTCCCGGTCGACGGCGCGCTTTCCGAGAAAGACCTGGGCATCGGGGACAGGCGCGTCGAAGGGCGCGCTGCCCTGCGCGGGCACGGAACCCATCGGCCCGTCACCGGACACACCGCCCACCGCCGGCGCCGGGTGCTCCGGTCCGTCACCGAACGCGCTGTCCACCCACCGCGCACTCGCCTCGGGCCCGGAACCCGGATCACCATCTCGGTCGCCGTCCGGATCACTGCCCCGACCGCTGTCCCGGTCACTGTCCGGGTGGCCGTAGCGATCGCTGTGCCGATCGCTGTCCGCCGGAGGTGCCACGGGGTCCGGGTCGGCGGCGGATACGCGGTCCGCTCCGGGTATCGCGTCCGTCGGACCGGCATCCGGACCGGCATCCGGCGCGGTGCCCGTCCCGGGTGGCCCGTTCCGCGCGGACGTCGGGTTCGCCCCGCCCGGCGGAGTCCACGCGCCCGTGTCGCGTGGTGCTGTCGGCCTTTGGGCGTCGTCGGACATGTGCGAGGTCCCCTCTCTCGTACGTTCCGTCATGCTACGGCCCGTGCGGCTCCGGGGGATCTCCGTCGCGCGACGGCCCGCGCGGGACACACCGGGCCCGTGCGGCGGGGGCCGCCTACGATGATCCCCGAACCATCGATCAGCCGATCACCCGCGCCCCGCCGGTCACGGTCAGGGGACGCCGTTCCGGGGAGGAACCCGTTGACCGAGCACATCGCCTCACGCGACGACGCCCGCGACCTGCACGCCTTCATCGCCGGGCTGCCCAAGGCCGAACTGCACGTCCACCACGTCGGCTCCGCCTCCCCGCGCATCGTGTCCGCCCTCGCCGCCCGTCACCCCGACTCCCGGGTGCCGACCGACCCCGAGGCGCTCGCGGACTACTTCACGTTCACGGACTTCGCCCACTTCATCCAGGTGTACCTGTCCGTCGTGGACCTCATCCGCACGCCCGAGGACGTACGGCTGCTGACGTTCGAGGTCGCCCGGGACATGGCGCGCCAGCAGGTGCGCTACGCCGAGCTGACGATCACTCCGTGGTCCTCCACGCGGCGCGGAATCGACGAGCGCGCCTTCATGGACGCGATCGAGGACGCCCGCAAGGCCGCAGAGGCCGAGCTCGGTGTCGTCCTGCGCTGGTGCTTCGACATCCCGGGCGAGGCCGGCCTGGAGGCTGCCGAGGAGACCATGCGGCTCGCGACCGACGACCGGCTGCGGCCGGAGGGCCTCGTCTCGTTCGGGCTCGGCGGCCCCGAAGTCGGCGTGCCGAGGCCGCAGTTCAAGCCGTACTTCGACCGTGCCCGCGCCGCGGGACTGCGGTCGGTGCCGCACGCCGGTGAGACGACGGGCCCGGAGACGGTCTGGGACGCGCTGAACTTCCTCGGCGCCGAACGCATCGGCCACGGCACGAGTTCCGCGCGGGACCCGAAGCTGCTCGCCCATCTCGCCGAGCACGGCATCGCCCTGGAGGTCTGCCCGACCTCGAACATCGCCACGCGCGCGGTCCGCACCCTCGACGAGCATCCCGTCAAGGAGTTCGTGGCGGCCGGGGTGACGGTCACCGTCAACTCCGACGACCCGCCGATGTTCGGCACCGATCTCAACACCGAGTACGCGGTCGCCGCCCGCCTCCTCGACCTCGACGAATCGGGCCTCGCGGCGCTCGCCAAGAACGCGGTGCAGGCGTCGTTCCTCGAAGAGGCGGGGAAGGCGAAACTCGCCGCGGAGATCGACACGTACGCCGCGACCTGGCTCGCGCTCTGACCCAGCACAATGGGATCATGCGCACCGTGACCGCAGTCGCCCATCGCGGCGACCCCTATCGCGCCCGTGAGAACACGATCGACTCGTTGCGTTCCGCGCTCCACCGGGGCGCGGACGCCGTGGAGATCGACGTACGGCTGACCCGCGACCGCGTACCCGTACTGCTGCACGACGCGACACTCAAACGTCTGTGGGGACACGACCGGCCGCTGCGTTCTCTCTCCAGCGACGAGGTGCGCGGACTCACGGAGGGCGGTGTGCCGACGCTGGCGGAGGCCCTCGGGGCGACCGGCGACAGCCGGGTCATGGTCGATCTGCCCGGATCGGTGGACGCGAGGGTCGCGCGCGAGGTCGTGGACGTGGTGCGCGCGTGCGGGGCCGAGGAGCGGGTGTACTACTGCGCCGCGGCGCCCGCCATGCTCGCGGTGCGGGCCGCCGACTCGTCCGCGGAGATCGCGCTGACCTGGACGACCGTGGCGCCGCCGCGCCGCGGGCTGCTCGACGTCGTACGGCCGCGCTGGCTCAACTACCGCTTCCCGCTGGTGAACCGGGACCTCACGGCCCGCGTTCACCGCGACGGCTACCTGGTCTCCGTATGGACCCCGGACACCCGTCGCTCCATGCGCCGACTGCTCGACGTCGGCGTCGACTCGATCACGACCAACCGCATCGACGCACTGACCGCCCTGCGCAGGGACTGAGGCGGTCGCGAGGCACGCTTCGCGGTCGTGGCGGGTCGTCCCTCAGGGGCGACCCCGGCCCGGATACGGGGGACGGCGCCGTGCTCGATGAGGATCCGAAGGGGTCGCACACGGCAGGAGGATGAGCGGTGTCCCTTCCGGCACACCGCCCTCGGGAGCACCCGGAACCTGTCCCGCACCCTCGTCCACTCGGTCGACTCCACCGACGCCAAGGGCGAGTCGATGAAGCCGGTCGCCCGGCGGATCGCCCTGGCGGCGCTCAAGTAGCCAGTGACGGCGGGGCCGTTCGGCCCGTGGTGAGCGCCTCCAGACGCTTGATCCTCTTCCGGACGACGTACAGCGGGATCACCCCGAAGATCCCGAAGGACAGGTCGACGACCGTCCACCAGAAGGGAATTCCGCGGATCGGTCCGCAGATCAGGGCCAGCGGGACGATGCCGGCGCAGGCGATCATCCCGAACTCGACGACCCAGATGTTGCGGACCGGATCGCGGTACGGACCGTAGAAGGCGACCGCGATCACCAGATGCGCGAACGCCAGCCAGTCCGTTCCGTAGAGCAGGAAGGGGTATTGGGCGTCGGCGGCGTCGAGGCCGTGCCGCACCCGCTCGATCCAGTCCATCAGGACGGGCAGGTGCTCGGGCACGGTCAGGGACCTCAACAGGTCCTCGGCCCAATGGAGTTCGTGCACCAGGGGGAAGGCCGTGGCGCCACTGAGCACCAGGCTGACGACGAAGAAGGCAAGCCACGCGCGGATACCCTTGAGCAGGGCGGCTCTGTCGCTCATGTCTGGAGCGTACGCCCCGACTTGAACGTGTTCAAAACCGCCCCCGCCCGGGGTGCCGATGGCTCAGGCGCCGCTCTCCCTCAGCATGTCCTCGCGCTCGACGATCTTCACGCGCTCACGGCCCTGCGGTTCGCCCAGCGCCTTCTCCGCGGCGTCCAGCCGGTACCAGCCGTCCCACGTGGTGAAACGGACGTCCCGGTCGCCGAGGAAGGCGTCGACGGCGGCCGGATCGGGCGAAGCGGGCGTGTGCAGACGGCCGTTCACGTGGTCGTCGAGCAGGCTCGCGACCGTCTCGTTGGCGTCGCCCTTGGTGTGGCCGATCAGGCCGATGGGACCGCGCCGGATCCAGCCGGTGACATAGGTGGACTGCAGGTGCTCGCCCGAGTCCTCCAGCACGCGGCCGGCCGCGTCCGGCACCGTGCCCGAGTCGACGTCCCAGGGGAGCTTGGGCAGGCTGTCCGAGAGGTAGCCCACGGCGCGGTAGACCGCGGTGACGTCCCAGTCCTTGAACTCGCCGGTGCCCTTGACGTTTCCGGTGCCGTCGAGGGCGGTGCGCTCGGTGCGCAGGCCGACGACCTCGCCGTTCTCGCCGAGGATCTCGGCCGGCGACTCGAAGAAGTGCAGGAACAGCTTGTGCGGGCGGTCGCCGGTGTCGCGGATCGCCCAGTTCTCCAGGGTCTTGGCGACCATGTCGGCCTGCTTGTTGCCGCGCCGGGTGGCGATCGAACCCTCGTCGTAGTCGATGTCCTCGGGGTCGACGATGACCTCGATGTTCGGCGAGTGGTCCAGCTCGCGCAGCTCCATCGGGCTGAACTTCGCCTGCGCCGGGCCCCGGCGGCCGAAGACGTGGACCTCAAGGGCCTTGTTGGCCTTGAGTCCCTCGTGGACGTTCGGCGGGATCTCGGTGGGCAGCAGCTCGTCGGCGGTCTTGGCGAGGATGCGGGCCACGTCCAGCGCGACGTTGCCGACGCCGAGGACGGCGACCTTCTCCGCCTCCAGCGGCCAGGTACGCGGAACGTCCGGGTGACCGTCGTACCAGGAGACGAAGTCCGCCGCGCCGTACGAGCCGTCGAGGTCGAGGCCGGGGATGTCGAGGGCCCGGTCGGCCGTCGCACCCGTGGAGAAGATCACCGCGTCGTAGAAGGCGCGCAGATCGTCGAGGCTGATGTCGCGCGGGTAGTCGACGTTGCCGAAGAGGCGGACCTGGGGCTTGTCGAGCACCTGGTGCAGGGCGGTGATGATGCCCTTGATCCGGGGATGATCGGGGGCGACGCCGTAACGGATGAGACCGAACGGGGCCGGCATCCGCTCGAACAGGTCGATGGAGACACCGGGCTCGGCGGCCACTGCGGATTTCAGCAGCGCGTCGGCGGCGTAGATGCCGGCGGGGCCGGCTCCGACAATGGCTACCCGCAGGGGGCGAGGCATGATCAGATTCCCTTCGAGCAGGGGCAGGGGACTCGACGGGAAGCCTAAGCTGAGGCAAACCTAAGTCAGTAGGCGGGTCCGGGCTATGACCTCATAAGGTTGACTTATGGGCCCTGAAGGACCGCTTTATGGGTGGCGTCATACGAGGCCGGAAGGCTACCGGGGGCACACCGAGCCGGCGCGGGCAGGGGCCCGACAGCCCGCTCGCGCCACAAGGACACCACCCCGCCCCGCGCGCGCCACAAGCCGCCACCCCGCCCTGCCGACGCACGAGGCACGAGCCACCACCCTGTCCGCCTATCGCTGGACCGCCCCCGACGGGGTGGGGACCGCTCCGGTCCGGACGGCGGACGGCCCGACGGTCGCGGAGGCCGGCGTCGACGACGGAGTGCGGGTGCGGACGGGTGAGCGGGTTGCGGCAGTGGGAGTGGGTGCGGTGCTCGGCGCGAAGGTCCGGTCGGAGCGGGGGCTCCGACCGGGGCGAGGGCTGACACGCCCCGGCGACACCGACGGGGTGGGCTCGGCCGACGGACTGCTCGCGGGCGGCGGGGCCAGCGGGACCACCGGGGACACCGGGGACTCCGGTGCGGCCGACCGGAGCGGCAGCGCGACGAGAGCGCCGACGGCACACGCCATTCCGACCCCGGCCGCGGCGCGCAGCAGCCGGCGACGGGCGGCACCCCGGCGGATCGCCTCGTAGCGGCCCGGCGGTGGACCGAGATAGTCGGAGGGGGGCCGCATGATGACCGCGAGCGGGTCGTCGGGGCCGAAGTCCGGACCATCGTCAGAGTGTGTGATCAAGACTTCTCCTCAGGTGCGCGCGGAGCAGTTCGCGGGCCGCGTGGAGATCGGCCTTGATGGTTCCTTCCTTGCGCCCGGTCAGCGCGGACACCTCCCGGATCGGCATGTCAGCGTAGTAGTGCAGCAGGATCGGGACGCGCAGCCGTTCGGGAAGCGACTGCACGAGCAGACGTACGGACGGATCGGCCTGTTCGTTCTGCGGGCCGACGGCGGCCTCGGCGGTGGCCCGGTGCACGGCCCTGCGTTCCCGCTCCAGCTTGCGCCAGTGGTCCCGGACGAGGTTGGCCGCGGTGACGTAGAGGAATCCGCGCGGCTCGGCGACGGAGGTCCAGCGGGCCCAGAGCCGGGTGAACGCCTCCGAGGCGATCTCGTGGGCCGTCCCGTCGTCGTCGACGAGACGGCGGCACCAGCCGGCGAGACGCGGATAGAGGGCGGCGAACAGCTCGGACGCTGCCTTCTCGCGGGACCCTTTCAACATTCTCCATGGTCGTGACGGCACTGGAAGGGAAGGATCCCGGGCCGCGGGCATACATCCATCGGCCCAGGATCCCGCCTCCGGGTCCACGGCGGACCCGGAGGCTGTGACAGGGAAACGGCGGTCGTGTGTCAGGGGTTGGCGGAGCTCATCGCCGCGAACACGATCACGTTGTCGAGGTAGCCGTTTCCGGAACGGGGACCTCCGCAGGTGATGAGCCGCAACTCCGGGCGGTCCACGTCGCCGTAGACCGCGTCCGTCGGGAAGTCGGCCTTGGCGACCGTGCGGACGCTGCTGACGGCGAACACCGCCGTTCTGCCGTTCTCCAGGCGCACCACGATCCGGTCGCCGTGGCGCAGCCGCGCGAGGTGACGGAAGACGCCGTCCCCGTACGCGCCGACCGTGACATGACCGAGGATCACCGACGGGCCCTTCTGACCCGGCGTCGGCGAGTGCCGGTACCAGCCGGCCCGGTCGTGCGCCGCGATCGGGGGCACCTGCACGCTGCCGTCCGGGGCCAGTCCGAGCCGCATGAGCGGGGTGTCGACCCCGATGGCCGGTATCCGCAGCCCGACCGGGACCGAACGCCCCAGCGCGTGCGCCGACTTCGCGGCGGTCCGCGAGACCGGAGGTGTGCTGCCGGTGTGCGAGGCCGGAGGTGTGCTCCCGGGCCGCGTGTTCGCGGGCGGGCCGGCCGGGTGGCCGGCGCAGCCCACGAGCAGCACGGCCGTCGCCGCGGTGACGAACGCGCGCCTGGAGAAAGGCGTCATTCCCCGGTCGCCCGACGGCGGCGTACGACGAAGACCGCAGCGCCCGCGACGAGCACCGCGGCGGCACTCCCGCCGATCAGCCCGCCCGGTCCCGAGGACTGCGTCGCCGTCGGCGCCACACCGGTGTCGGGCGCTCCGCTCGGCCGGACGGAGACCTGACGCGAGGCCGGCGCCCGCGTCGGTACGGGGCTGGGGGCGGCGGAGGGCCTCCGGGTCGCGGTGGGGCTCGCCGGGGCCGGCGTGGCCGAGACGCTCGGCCGGGTCGTGGCGCGGGGGCTCGGGGAGGTCCCGTCGGCGAACGCGGGCACCGTGCCCACCAGTACGGCGGTGCACGCGAGTGCCGTGGCACTGAAGACGGTTCGGCGCATGAATCGCTCTCTTTCGTCGGTCCGCCCGCCGGTAGGAACGGCGTGCGGGTTACGGATCGAGCGGAGAGACGAGCCGGCGGTGGACGTGGTTGTAAAGAACGGGCAAAGACGCTTCGGGGAACGGGAACTCGGTCGCGGCCGAGGCCACCCGCTCCCGTCCTGGTGCCAACCTCCGCCAGGGTCTGCGGTGTTGGCGCGACTGTTCAGGATCACAAGGCCCGGTTCGCCCCGGAAAACAGGCAGTTGTACTGCCGAGCCGAACCCTGTAATGCCCGAGTAACGGCGCCTGCCTAGCGTCCGAGCTCCCCCGTACCGTTCCTGGAGGAGCACCCCAGATGCACCTGCCCCAACCGCCCCGGCGCAGACGCGCCGTCTGGGCGGCGGCCGCCTTCACCGCGACCGCCCTGCTGACCGCGTCGACACCCGCACTCGCCGCCGGCACCGCCCCGTCGGCCGAGGTCGACTCCGCGCTCACGGCCGCCGTGGCCAAGGGCGGTGACGCGACGTTCTTCGTCGTCCTGAAGGATCAGGCGGACCTGTCCGGCGCCAAGAAGCAGAAGACGCACGCCGCGAGGGCCAGGGCCGCCTTCAAGGAGCTGCGCGCGAACGCCGCGGACAGTCAGGCCTCCCTCAAGTCCTTCCTGGACAAGAAGAAGATCGGCCACCAGGACTACTGGATCGCGAACGCGATCCAGGTCACCGGTGACCAGGACCTCGTGAACGAGCTGGCGAGGCGTCCGGACGTCGCGTCGATCGTCAAGGAGCAGCACTACAAGCTCGACGACATCGAGACCGCCGACAACGAGATCACCAAGTCGCGCACCGGAGTCGGCCGCGAGCGGTGAGGACACCCCCGAGTGGGGAGTCGCCGACATCGGCGCCGACGACGTGTGGAAGCAGTACGACGACCGCGGCGAGGGCATCGCCAACGTCGACTCGGGCGTGCAGTACAACCACCCCCGACCTGGTCGCCCAGTACCGAGGCAACAACGGCGACGGCTCCTTCACACACGACTACAACTGGTACGACCCGACCGGCCAGTGCGGCACCAGCGGCGTCCCCTGCCACAACAACGGCCACGGCACCCACACGATGGGCACGATGGTCGGCAAGAACGGCATCGGTGTCGCGCCGAACGCCAAGTGGATAGCCGCCAAGGGCTGCGAGTCCTCCTCCTGTTCGGACGCTTCGCTGCTCGCGGCCGGACAGTGGATCCTCGCGCCGACCGACCACAACGGCCAGAACCCTCGCCCGGACCTCGCGCCGAACATCGTCAACAACTCCTGGGGCGGCGGCGACACGACGTTCTACCAGGACATCGTCGAGGCCTGGAACGCCGCCGGAATCTTCGAGGCGTTCGCCGCCGGCAACGACGGTGACGGCAAGACCTGTTCCACCGCGCACGCCCCCGGCTCGCAGGCCCCGTCCTACGGCGTCGGCGCCTACGACTCCACCGGCACGATCGCCTCCTTCTCCGGCTTCGGCCCCTCGCTGGTCGACGGCTCGATGAAGCCGAACATCTCGGCGCCGGGCGTCAACGTCCGTTCCACGTGGCCCGGTTCGTCGTACAACTCCATATCCGGTACGTCGATGGCGACACCGCATGGGCTGGATCCATCTGATCATGGGGGTGGTCCCCACTCTCGCGGTCGGCGCCCTGTTCCTGAGTGCCCCCGGGCCAGGCTCGTCGGTGTGGCGATGACCGGACCGGCCATGCTCGCAAACTTCCCGTGGATTCGCTATGCGCCGTTCTGAGGCCGTCGTCCTGATTACGGTCAACGTGATCTGGGCACTGTGGCCGCCCTCAAGCCGTGTTCGGATCGGAGGCACTCATGAAGGACCTCAAGTTTGAGCAGAAGCGCTCGTTGTCCCGCCTTGAGGCGGCTGACCAGCTCACAGCCCTCGCAGCCGTGCTGAGGGAAGGTGGGGATGCCGAATTGGAACTCAGCCTGGGAACGCTGAGTCTGCGGATCCCCGACGACCTTCGCAGCGAGATCGAGGTTGGGATCGGTGATGGGGAGATTGAGTTGGAGATCGAACTCAAGTGGCCCACTGCATCGACCCAGACAGATTCGGTGCGTACGGACGCAGGCACGGAGGAGACGACAGCTCGAAAGAGCGTGCCCGCCAAGCAAGGGCGCAGCAGTGCGGGCACCGAAAGGGGCAAAGAAGCGAAGCGGACCGCTAGGAAAACGTCCTGAGTCGTGCGAGGAGCTTGAGCCGACCGGTGCGCATCTTGTGGACCATCCGTTGCCACGGCAGGCCCGTCGCGGCGAGTCGGCGGTAACGCCCAACGAATCACGGCATCTCAGGGAGCGATCCCTCCACAATAGGAGTGACGTCGAAATCCCGTACCCCCGGGACCGATCGAACGTGGTCCGAGCCACGTGCATCGAAATGATGCGTCGTCACCTCTGAATACTGGCGGTGATCTTGATGTCAACTATCCCTCTTTTGTGCCAACCAAAAATCCTCGTCACAGCCCGCCGGCCCCCGGCTCACAGGCCGGCTATCGCGTTCCAGCGCTTGGCGAACTCCGTGCGTTCGGTGGAGGTGATGTCGCGGGCGATGGCGAGGCGCTTGCGCATGGTCGCGTCGGGAAAGATCAGCGGGTCCTCGGCGAGGGCGGCGGTGTCCTTGTCCTTGGAGGAGGCGAGGACGTCCTGGGCGGCGGGGACCGGACAGACGTAGTTGACCCAGGCGGCCAGCTCGGCGGCGACCTCGGGCTCGTAGTAGTAGTCGATGAGCTTCTCCGCGCTGGCCTTGTGCCGGGCCAGGTTGGGGATCATCAGCGACTCGGCCCACAGCTCGGCGCCCTCCTCGGGGACGACGAAACGGATGTCGGGGTCGTCGGCCTGGAGCTGGATCACGTCGCCCGAGTAGGCCTGGCAGGCCAGCACGTCGCCGCTGGAGAGGTCCTTGATGTAGTCGTTGCCGGTGAAGCGGCGGATGTGCCCGCTGCCCACCCGCGTCTCGACCTGCTCGCACACCTGGTGGAAGTCGTCCGCCTTCCACCGTGTGATGTCGACACCGTTGGCCTGCATGAGCAGCGCGAACGCCTCGTCCAGGCCGGAGAGCAGAGTGACCCGGCCCTTGAGGTCGTCGGCCCACAGATCGGACACGTGCTTGATCTCGCGGCCGACCTTGCGGCGGTTGTACGCGATGCCGGTGATCCCCGACTGCCACGGCACCGAGGACTTGCGGCCGGGGTCGAAGGCGGGCGAACTCAGCAACGGGTCCAGGTACTTGGTGACGTTCGGCTGCTCGGCCCGGTCCATCTCCTGGACCCAGCCGAGCCGGACGAAGCGGGCGCACATCCAGTCGCTGATGACGATCAGATCGCGGCCGGTCCGCTGATGGTTCATCAGGGACGGGCTGATCTTGCCGAAGAACTCGTCGTTGTCGTTGATCTCCTCGATGTAGTCGACGGAGATCCCGGTGCGCTTCTCGAAGGCCTCCAGCGTCGGCCGCCGGGTGGTGTCCTTGTCATCGGTGTCGATGTACAGCGGCCAGTTCGCCCAGGTCAGCCGCTTGTCCGTGGCGGAGAGGTCGGCTCCGGCCCGGTCGCCCGGTCCCACGTACGCCGCCGGCACCCCGCATCCCGCGAGGGCCCCGAGCGCGGCACCACCGCCCAGGCCGCGCAGCAGGGACCGGCGGGACAGGGGCGAGGTCTTCCGATTCACTGGCACGCGCCGAGCATGCCCACCCTGGCTCGGTCCGGACAATGGACGCTGCGTCGACCGGTCGCGCGCCGACCCGACACCCTGTCGATCAGTTTCCGAGCGTTTCGAAGACTCCGGGCGCGTGGCCGTCGGCCGGGCGCGCGCGAGAAGCCTGGCCGTCGGGCCGCCTGGCGCGGAAGGCGGGGCCATCGGTCGGCCGTACACCGGAGGCGGGCGCGTCGGCCGGTCCGGGCGGGGGAACGGGCGGTGCGCAGGGCGGGAACGTGACCCTCACCGTCAGACCGCCCTGCGGACGGGGCCACGCCTCGACCGTGCCTCCGTGGGCGGTGGCGACGGCCGTGACGATGGACAGACCGAGGCCCAGGCCCTCGCGATGGTGGCCCTTCCCGCGCGGGCGGGGCCGAGGGTGCGTGCGGGTCCGTTCCGCACCCACGCGCCGGAACGGCTGGAAGAGTCCGGCTACTTGGTCGCGCGGGATCACCGGGCCGGTGTTGTCGATCCGCAGGACGGGCCGCCCCGCCTCCGTACCGGTCCACAGACGCACCCAACTCTCGCCGTTCTCCGGGTTGTTGTGTCGTACGGCGTTGTCCGCGAGGTTGACCACCAGCCGCTCGATCAGCTGGGGATCGCCCAGCACAGGCGCGGAGTTGAGGTCGGCCCGCACCTGCGGCCCGCCGTCCTCCGGCCCGCCGTCCCCGGACCCGCCATCCTCCGGCCCGCCGTCCTCGCACCCACCGTTCTCGGATCCGCCGTCCGCGCGCCCGTTGCCCTCCGGCCCACCGGTCGGCTCCCCGCCGCCGGCCACCACCGTGCCGTCCGGCAACCGCTCCCGCACCATCTCGGCGAGGTCGATGAACTCCCTGCGCTGAAGCCCGCGTTGGCTGCGCGCGAGCGTCAGGAGGGCGTCGATGAGCCGCGCCTGTTCCTGTCCGGCGGCGCGCACCCTCAGGCACGTGGCCCGCAGGCTCTCCACCGACGCCCCGGGGTCGGCGAGCGCGACGTCCACGATCGCCTGCTGGAGCGTGAGTGGAGTGCGCAGTTCGTGCGACGCGTTGGCGACGAACTGCTTCTGCGCCTCGAACGCGCCTTCCAGCCGCCCCAGTACGTCGTCGAAGGTGTCCGCCATCGCCTTGAGCTCGTCCTCGGGGCCCGGTACCGCCAGACGCTGGCGGAGGTTGTCCGCGGAGATCCGCCGGGCGGCGGCGGTCATCGTGCGCAGCGGCGCGAGGACGCGTCCGGCCATCAGCCAGCCCAGGGCCACGGAGGCGAAGGTCATCACGGCGAGCGCGATGCCCGCTTCGACCAGCAACTGGTGCAGTTGATCGGCGTGCAGGGCCTCGGCGTACATCGTGAGCGTCGGCGGATCGGGGCTGGTGAAGGCGTTGCCCGCGGGCAGTCCGGGCCCCACGGACGAGCCGATCGCCGTAGACGGCGTGGACCGCGACGCCAGCAGGTAGGTGAAGCCGAGCAGAGCCGCCCCCGCCACCATGAACAGCGCGCTGTAGAGCAGGGTGAGCCGCCAGCGAATACTGCGCGGAGCCAGCCGCCACCGAATACTGCCCGGGGTCGACCGCGGGCGGAGTGCGCCCGGGCCCGGTCGTCGGCGGAGTGCGCCCGGGGCCGGCCATCGGCGAAGAGTGCCCGGGGCCGACCGCGGGCGGATGTCGCGCCGCCCCGGCAGCCGGCGGTCACCGTGCGGTTCCGGTCGCGGGCGGGGACCGCGCGCCGCCGGCCGGGGCCGGGGGCGCTCGTCGTACGGGTCCGGCCGGTTCGGGCCCGAAGGTCCGTCCGTCATGCGATCCGGTACCCGGCCCGGTCCACCGTCGCGATGAGCGGCGGCTCCCCCAGTTTGCGGCGCAGACGGCTCACCGTGACCTTCACAGTCTGGCTGAAGGGGTCCGCCGCCTCGTCCCAGGCCCGCTCCAGGAGTTCCTCGGTGGAGACCACGGCACCTTGCGCGGCCAGCAGGAGTTCGAGCACGGCGAACTCCTTCGGGCTGAGGGCGAGGCCCGAACCGCCCCGGGTCGCCTGCCGCCGTGCCGGGTCGAGCCGCAGCTCTCCGCGGACCAGGACAGGAGGCAGCGCGGGTTGCGCGCGTCGCGCCAATGCCCTTATTCGCGCGACGAGTTCGGCGAAAGCGAACGGCTTCGGCAGATAGTCGTCGGCCCCGAGGCCGAGCCCCATGACGCGGTCGGCCACCGTGCCGGACGCGGTGAGCATCAGCACCCGCGCCCGGCCGTCGCCCGCGGTCAGCGTCCGGCACACCTGGTCGCCGTGGACGCCGGGCAGATCGCGGTCGAGCACGACGACGTCGTACCCGTTGACATCGGCGCGCTCCAGCGCCGTGGGCCCGTCCAGCGCGAGATCGACCGCCATGCCCTCGCGGCGCAGCCCGGCCGCCACGGTCTCGGCGAGCTCTTCATGGTCCTCGACCACCAGCACACGCATGGCGGTCAGTGTGGCGGGCCGGTGGTTACACGGGGATAAGCGTCCCCTGTGCGGGTCTCGCCCTTTCCCCTGTGCGAGCTCGCCCCTTCCCCGGTTCCGCCCTGCCGCTACCGGGCCCTGACCACCTCGCCGGGGCCCACCCGCCCCCGCGCACCCGGCAGAGCCCCGCCGTCTCGGCCGACTTCGGCTGCTTGTCGCGTCGCGATAAGGACGACCGTTCCCGTGCCGTAACCGCCCCCGGGCTTGTCTGGAGCACAGCACGACACAGCGCACCGCGCCACGACACACCACGACGCGTCCCGGCACGACCGATCACGCCACGACACATCGCGGCACGGCACGTCAGGCCACGACGCGTCACGGCACAGCGGTGCGCCACCGTGCCCCACCGCATCCGAACCGGCGGTACCGCCGCCCACCCCATGGAGGAACCCCATGCGTGCACTGGCCACTCGGCCACAACGACTCGCCCTGGCCTGCGCCCTGATCTCGGCCGCCGCGCTCGGGACCGTCAGTGCCTCGGCGGCTTCGGCGTCCGACAGCTCCACCGTGACCGCCGCGACGGCCGTGACCACCGCGTCGTCCCGGCTCACGCTGCACGCCGGGACCGGCGAGCCGCCCAAGGGAGCCCTGCCGCCCAAGGGAGCGATGCCCGCCATCGCGTACCGGCCCACCGCGCAGGCGCCCGGCGACGTGAACACCGCCAACGGCCTGTTCGCGACCTGCATGCGTGACCACGGCCAAAAGGTCTTCCCGGTCTTCCACGCCTCGAAGGACAAGCAGGGCCACGTGCGGATGAGCGTGCAGATGAAGGCCGCCAAGCCGTTCGACCCCACGTCGAAGGGCTACCGGGCCGACGTCAAGGCGTGCGCGCCGATCCTGAAGAAGTCAGGCATCAGCTTCCCTACGGGAACCGGCCTGCCGCCGCTGCCCGCGCCGGGCAAGCCCGGCAGCGGTCCCGGCACCCGATCCGGTGGCGGATCCATTGGTGGGTCCGTCGGTGGGTCCGTCGGTGGGTCCGTCGGTGGGGCCACTGGAGGATCCGTTGGCGGATCAGCTGACGGATCCCGCAAGTTGCCGCCCCGCCTCCACACGGAGAAGGGACAGCCCGGCGTACGCGACCTGCCCTCGCTCTCCTTCGTGACCGAGAGCGCCTGAGCCTGCGCGGAGGGGGGAACACGTGGCCCCGGACGGGATCAACTCCCGTCCGGGGCCACGTGGTTCACACGATCGGAGCGCGGCCTGTGCGCGGCCGGTTCGAGGTCAGCCGTCGAGCGACGTCATCACGTGCTTGACGCGCGTGTAGTCCTCGAAGCCGTAGCCCGACAGGTCCTTGCCGTAGCCGGACTTCTTGAAGCCGCCGTGCGGCATCTCGGCGACCAGCGGGATGTGCGTGTTGATCCACACGCAGCCGAAGTCGAGGGACTTGGACAGGCGCATCGCGCGGCCGTGGTCCTTGGTCCACACCGAGGAGGCCAGCGCGTAGTCGACGCCGTTGGCCCACTCGATGGCCTGGGCCTCGTCCGTGAAGGACTGGACGGTGATGACCGGGCCGAAGACCTCGTTCTGGATGATCTCGTCGTCCTGCTTGAGGCCGGAGACGACGGTCGCGGCGTAGAAGTAGCCCTTGTCGCCGACCTGCTTGCCGCCCGCCTCCACCTTGGCGTGCGCGGGCAGCCGCTCGATGAACCCGGCGACCTGCTTGAGCTGGTTCGGGTTGTTCAGCGGGCCGTAGAGCACGTCCTCGTCGTCCGGCTGGCCGGTCTTCGTCTCGGCGGCGGCCTTGGCGAGCGCGGAGACGAACTCGTCGTGGATGGAGTCCTGGACGAGGACGCGGGTGGCGGCCGTACAGTCCTGGCCGGCGTTGAAGTAGCCCGCGACCGAGATGTCCTCGACGGCCTTGGCGATGTCGGTGTCCTCGAAGACGACGACCGGGGCCTTGCCGCCCAGCTCCAGGTGGACGCGCTTGACGTCCTTGGCCGCCGACTCGGCGACCGAGATGCCCGCGCGGACGGAGCCGGTGATGGACGCCATCGCCGGGGTCGGGTGCTCGACCATCGCGCGGCCGGTGTCGCGGTCGCCGCAGATGACGTTGAAGACGCCCTTGGGCAGGATGCCGCCGAGGATGTCGGCGATCAGGACGGTGGAGGCCGGGGTGGTGTCCGAGGGCTTCAGGACGACCGTGTTGCCCGCCGCGAGGGCCGGCGCGAACTTCCACACCGCCATCATCATCGGGTAGTTCCACGGCGCGACCTGGGCGCAGACGCCGACCGGCTCGCGGCGGACGATCGAGGTCATGCCCTCCATGTACTCGCCGGCCGAGCGGCCCTCGAGCATGCGGGCGGCACCCGCGAAGAAGCGGATCTGGTCGACCATCGGCGGGATTTCCTCGGACCGGGTCAGACCGATCGGCTTGCCGGTGTTCTCCACCTCGGCCGCGATCAGCTCCTCGGCCCGCTCCTCGAACGCGTCCGCGATCTTCAGGAGGGCCTTCTGCCGCTCGGAGGGGGTCTTGTCCCGCCACTCCGGGAAGGCCGCGGCGGCGGCCGCCATCGCGGCGTCGACGTCCGCCTGGCCGGAGAGCGGCGCGGTCGCGTACGCCTCGCCGGTCGCGGGGTTGACCACCTCCGTGGTCCGTCCATCGGCGGCATCGCGGAACTCTCCGTCGATGTAATTGCGCAGACGACGCAGCTCGGTGCTCACTGCCCGGCCCTCCTGTCGGATGTCCAACGACTCAGGTGTCCACTACCTGAGATGCCTGGCCCCCACCCTAATCCGTGACGCCACGTTTTCAACACCCCCGAACGACCCAGAACTGCGAAATCCGCAAGACACGTACCCGTAAACAACGAATTTCATCGCCCGAACCTTGCGGAACTATCGAGACGTCGTGCACAGTGGGGTCGTGGCCAGTCGAAGCGCGGAACCCAGGGACTCCCGCGAGTCCAGGAACGGCAGTCCCCAGGTGGACACCGTCTCCCTCGCCATCATCGAGCAGCTCCAGCAGGACGGACGCCGCCCGTACGCCGCGATCGGCAAGGCCGTGGGCCTCTCCGAGGCCGCCGTCCGCCAGCGAGTCCAGAAGCTGCTCGACCAGGGCGTCATGCAGATCGTCGCCGTCACGGACCCGCTCACCGTGGGATTCCGCAGGCAGGCGATGGTCGGCATCACGGTCGAGGGCGACCTCGACCCGGTGGCGGAAGCACTGACTGCCATGTCGGAAGTCGAGTACGTGGTGATGACCGCGGGCTCGTTCGACATCCTCGCCGAGATCGTCTGCGAGGACGACGACCACCTGCTGGACGTCATCAACAAACGCATCCGGGCCCTGCCCGCGGTGCGCTCCACCGAGAGCTTCGTCTACCTGAAGCTCAAGAAGCAGACCTACATGTGGGGAACCCGATAGCCGTGAGCACCAAGGACCTCAGCAAGACCGCGTACGACCACTTGTGGATGCACTTCACCCGCATGTCCTCGTACGAGAACGCGCCCGTTCCCACCATCGTCCGTGGTGAGGGCACCTACATCTACGACGACAAGGGAAAGCGCTACCTCGACGGTCTCGCGGGCCTGTTCGTGGTCCAGGCCGGTCACGGCCGCACCGAGCTGGCCGAGACGGCTTTCAAGCAGGCCCAGGAGCTGGCCTTCTTCCCGGTGTGGTCCTACGCCCACCCCAAGGCCATCGAGCTGGCCGAGCGCCTCGCGCACCACGCGCCGGGCGACCTGAACAAGGTGTTCTTCACGACGGGTGGCGGCGAGGCCGTCGAGACCGCGTGGAAGCTCGCCAAGCAGTACTTCAAGCTGCAGGGCAAGCCGACCAAGTACAAGGTCATCTCGCGTGCGGTCGCCTACCACGGCACCCCGCAGGGCGCCCTGTCCATCACCGGCCTGCCGGCCCTGAAGGCCCCCTTCGAGCCGCTGGTCCCGGGTGCCCACAAGGTCCCCAACACCAACATCTACCGCGCCCCGCTCTTCGGCGACGACCCCGAGGCCTACGGCCGCTGGGCCGCCGACCAGATCGAGCAGGAGATCCTCTTCGAGGGCCCGGAGACCGTCGCCGCGGTCTTCCTGGAGCCGGTGCAGAACGCCGGTGGCTGCTTCCCGCCGCCGCCCGGCTACTTCCAGCGCGTGCGCGAGATCTGCGACCAGTACGACGTGCTGCTGGTCTCGGACGAGGTCATCTGCGCCTTCGGCCGCCTCGGCACGATGTTCGGCTGCGACAAGTTCGGCTACGTACCGGACATGATCACCTGCGCCAAGGGCATGACCTCGGGCTACTCCCCGATCGGCGCGTGCATCGTCTCCGACCGCATCGCCGAGCCGTTCTACAAGGGTGACAACACCTTCCTGCACGGCTACACCTTCGGTGGCCACCCGGTCTCCGCGGCCGTGGCGCTCACGAACCTCGACATCTTCGAGCGCGAGGGCCTGAACCAGCACGTGCTGGACAACGAGGCCAACTTCCTGCAGACCCTGCAGAAGCTCCACGACCTGCCGATCGTCGGCGACGTCCGCGGCAACGGCTTCTTCTACGGCATCGAGCTGGTGAAGGACAAGGTCACCAAGGAGACCTTCACGGACGAGGAGTCGGAGCGCGTGCTCTACGGCTTCGTCTCCAAGAAGCTCTTCGAGTACGGCCTCTACTGCCGCGCCGACGACCGCGGTGACCCGGTCATCCAGCTGTCGCCGCCGCTGATCTCCGACCAGTCGACCTTCGACGAGATCGAGGGGATCGTCCGTCAGGTTCTGACGGAGGCGTGGACCAAGCTCTGATCTCCCCCCCCGGTGATCAACAACGGCCCCGGTGCCGCCCGTTCGAGTGAGAACGGGCGCCCCGGGGCCGCGTGCTGTCCGGCCTGGCGGCCCCGACTCCCTAGCGTGCCCTTTGACTCCTCCCCCTCGTGAACGAGGGGGATTCCTGGCTCACGCCGCTCGGTCGCTCAGCGAACGATCGAGTCTTACGCGATCAGCACCAGCCGGGTTGAGACCAGCCCGGACGGCAGAAACGCCTAGGAGGTAGCGCGTGCTTGGTTCTCGCGACGCACTGTCCGCAACACACGCTACCTACGACTGTGCGCGTGACTGATGGGTCCTGCCTTCGTTCCCTCGTACGGGGGACTTCGCACGGCAAATCTGATCTGAACGAGGTGTACGCGATGGTGGCCCCGCCTGACAACGACGTGCTCTGGGCACGCGCCCTGCACGTCAAGCACAACGGCTCGCCCGCGCTCAGCGGTGTCTCGCTCGGCGTCCGTGAGGGCGAGATCCTCGCCGTCGGCGGCCCGCGCGGCAGCGGCAAGACGACCCTCCTCCAGTGCCTGTCCGGCCAGCTGCTGCCGCAGCAGGGCGAGGTCTGGTTCAACAGCTCGCCCGTGCACACCATGGGTCCGCTCACCCGCGAGCGGCTGCGCCGGGACCGGTTCGGCTGGATCGACCCGGTCCCGATGCTGGTCCCCGAGCTGAACGCCTGGGAGAACGCCGCCCTCCCGCTGATGCTGCGTGGCTGGGCCCGCCGGGCCGCCAAGACCACCGCCCTGGAGTGGCTGGAGCGCCTGGACATCGGCGGCTGCGCCCGCAAACGCCCGCACGCCCTGCTCCAGGCCGAGCGGCAGCGCGTGGCCATCGCCCGCGCAATCGCCCCCATCCCCACCGTGCTGTTCGCCGACGAGCCGACGGCCCCGCTGCACCGCGCCGACCGCGCCCTCGTCCTGCGCACGCTCACCACGGCGGCCCGCTCGCACGGCATCACCGTCGTCCTCGCCACCCACGACGCGGACACCGCGGCGCTCGCCGACCGCACGGTGTCGCTGCTCGACGGACGGCGTGTGAACACCGTCCACCTGCCCCCGGTCGCCGAGACGGAAGGCCGGGCCGCGTGCTCGCTCTCCGTCTAGCCCGCGGGGGCCACCCCCTCGTCCAGCTCCGCCGGCTCCTGGTCGCCACCGCCTCCGCGGGCACCGGGTTCCTGCTGCTGTGCACGCTGGGTTACGCGATGAGCCATCCGGACGCCTCGGCCGCCGGCGCGCTGCGCCTGGCCTGGTGCGTCGCTCCCCTCGCCGCCACGGTCTACTTCGCCGTCGCGGTGGCCCGCACCGACCCCGCCACCCGCCCACGGTCCGGCCTGTCCGCCATCGGCCTCGGTCCCGGCCGGCTGATGGCCGTCTCCGCCTTCACCACGGCCCTGTCCACGCTCCTCGGCTCGCTGCTCGCCCTGCTCCTCTTCCTCCACCTGCGCGGCGACCTGACCGGCATCGCGTTCGGCGGCGCGGCGAACGACTTCCTCGCCTCCGGCCAGTCCCTGCCCCTGCCCGCGGCCCTCACGCTGCTCACCCTGGTGCCGATCGCGGCCTCCGGCGCGGCGGCCGTGGCCCTGCGCCCACGGCGCGGCGGGCCGCAGCGCAGCGCGTGGGCGTACGGCCGCAGCTGGATCTCGGCGCGGCAGAACGCGATCGCGAGCGCTCCGCAGCGCGGGAGGACCCGGAGCGGCGGACGGCCCGACGGTGGCGGTCGCGGCGCGCCCGCGGCCGCCACCGTGAGCGGCACGGCCGTCGCCTCCCCCGTGAGCGGCACGGCCGCCTCCACCGCGACCGTCACGGGCGACGGATTGACCGTGACCGGCACGGGTGACGGGTTCCGGGACGTGTCGGCGGACACCGACGGCGCCGCCCTGCCGCAGCCCGACCCGCGAGCCCCGGGAACGGACGGCCCCGACGGTCCCGACGGTCCCGACTTCCACTGGACCGCCGAGGCGTACGCCGGTGCAGATACCGCCCAACGGGTGGGCACGCACGACCGTTCGGGCACCGTCGCCAACAGGCACCACAGGACGCCCGCCTCGTACGACGAGGGTGCGGACGGGTCGTATGAGGGTGTGGCCGGGCCGTACGAGGGTGCGGACGGGCCGCACGACCGTGCGAAGGCGCCCGAGGCGCGACAGGACCGGCATCGGGCGGCCCAGGCAGACTCCCGGCGGCTACCGCCCCCGGAGGCCTCCCCCAACGGGCTTCCCTGGGGCGCGGCCACGCTGGCGGCGGGGCTGGCCGTGGAGACGTACGCGAGCCGTTCGGGACCCGCGCCCGCGCTCGCGCTGCCCGGCGGATTCGTCGGCGGCCCGGCCGGAGTGCTGCTCGGCTGGGTGCTGACGGCGGTCGGCCTGGCCCTCGCCGGGCCCGCGATCACCCATCTGTGCGGGCGGCTGCTCCAGGCCGTACGTCCGGGCGCGCTGCGACTGCTGGCGGGGCGGGTGCTCCAGGCGGAGGCGCGGCGCATCGGGCAGCCGCTGGGTGTGGTGTGCGCGGTGGCGTCGGGCGGGTTCGCCATGACGACGCTGTACACCGGTGCCCGGCCCGCGTTCGGTCCGCTGACCACCCTCGGCGCCCTGCTGGTCGCCGGGTGCACGCTGCTGACGCTGGCGACCGCCGCCGTCGAGGCGAAACAGGCCCGTGCGGACACCACGGCGGCCCTGCTGCGGCTGGGGGCGCCGGCCACGATGCTGCGCGGCGCCGCGGCCCTGCGCGCCGGGGTGCTGTTCGTCGCGTTCGCCCCGCTGACCTGGGCCGTCGCCGAGCTGGCCGCGCTTCCCCTGATCAGCTGATCCGCGCGCGGACCGCTCCGCGCGAACCCCGGGGAGAAAGTCCGCGCCGGGCGATGATTTCCGGGCGGACCCCCGGTCTATCCCTGCGAACGGCACAACACTGACGGGAGACCCTCGCATGTACCAGCAGATGATCTTCGTGAACCTGCCGGTGTCCGACGTGGACACCTCGAAGAAGTTCTTCACGGAGCTCGGCTACACGATCAACCCGCAGTTCTCCACCGACGACTGCGCCTGTGTCGTGATCAGCGACACGATCATCGCGATGATGCTCAGCAAGCAGCGCTACGCGGACTTCACCAAGAAGCAGATCGCGGACGCGACGAAGACCAGCGAGGTGCTGCTGTGTCTGAGCGCCGAGAGCCGCGAGAAGGTCGACGAACTGGTCGACGCCGCCATCGCGGCGGGCGGCTCGGGGACCGGCGAAGCGCAGGACCAGGGCTTCATGTACGGCCGCGCCTTCGACGACCCGGACGGCCACACCTGGGAGGTCATGTGGATGGACCCGGCGGCGGTCCAGGGCTGAGCCCCACCGACCCGGTCGACGTCTCCGGGGCCGACGCGCGGTACAGGGGTCCGCGCGCCGGCCCCGCGGCGTCTCCCGAGGGGCCCCGGCCGTGGTCTCGGCGCCGAGTGCGTCACCTGGCGCGGCATCACCCGCGCACCGGACGCCCCCGGATGACACGACAACAGCCAAGCCCCAACACCGGCCGCCCCGAACCCGGGCCCAGGACACCGGTACCGGGCACAGCGCGCGAAGCGCCGTGCGCAGGCGCCGGACCTGGGGCGCGAGTCGCCGTGCATGCGCCGCGCACCGGGAGCGCGAGACGCCGCGCTCACACCCCGAAACTGGCCCACGAGTCGCCGTGCGGACGCCGCGCACACGGGGCACAAGTCGATGTGCGCAGGCCCCGCGCCCGGGGCACGCGTCGTGGTGCCGGGTGCCCCGGACCCGGAGGGTGCTCCGAAAGGCAGCCCCTAGCATGGCCGCGTGCAGCCGACACCCCTTCACGCATCCCATGACCGTGAGATCGAATCCCTCGCCGAGTTCGACGAAGTCGTCTCGACGGGCGGCTCGCTCGCCCGATTCCGTGTCCAGGCCGTCGATCTGACAGGCCGTACGCAAGATCTGCTCTCCGTGGACACCACCGGCGCCGTCTTTCTCGGCTGCCCGATGGAGCAGGCCGCGGCCGAGCGGGTCCGGACCTCGGGCGCCCTCGTCTTCCCGCCCGTACCGGGCCTTCCCCTCGACCCCTACCGGGGTCATCTCTACTCCCCCGACGAGCTCTTCGCCTCGCTCGACGCGGGATACGAGGCGACGCCCGACGCCCGTGCGTACGCCTGGTTCCAGCAGACCAAGGCCGACGGCGACATATTCGCGTCGATGGTGCGCGCGGTCCACGACGACTCCGTCTCGGACGCGCTCGACGAACTCCTCCTCGGCGTACGGGTGGTCGGCGTGATGGGCGGCCACGCGATGGCACGCGGCTCACAGGCGTACGCGGGGGCCGCGCGGCTCGGCCGCACACTCGCGCGCTCCGGTCTCATGGTCGCCACCGGCGGTGGTCCCGGCGCCATGGAGGCGGCGAACCTCGGCGCGTACGCGGCTCCGTTCGACGACGGCATGCTCGACGAGGCGTTGGGCGTCCTGGCCGCCGTCCCGTCGTTCACCCCCTCCGTCACCGAGTGGGCGCGCGCGGCGTTCGAGGTGCGGGAGCGCTGGCCCTCGGGCGGCCCCTCGGTCGGCATCCCCACCTGGTTCTACGGCCATGAGCCGCCGAACGCCTTCGCCGCGCACACGGCCAAGTACTTTGCCAACGCGACCCGCGAGGACGGACTGCTGGCCCGCTCGAACGCGGGTGTCGTCTTCCTGCCGGGCGCCGCCGGGACCGTACAGGAGATCTTCGACAACGCGACCCCCAACTATTACGAGTCGAGGGGCGAGCCGACTCCCATGGTCCTGGTGGACCGTGCGCACTGGACCGAGAAGTACCCCGCCTGGGCGTTGCTCAAGTCGCTGGCCTGCGAACGAGCGATGGAGGCGCGGATCGCGCTCGTCGACGGCATCGATGACGCTCCGGAGGCACTCAAACACTTCGGAGGTTAACAACTCGGCAAAGCCAACGGCGAGGCAGGGCATATGCATTGACAGCCCTTAGGCTGCGCTTATAAACCTGTGAAACTCCTGGGGGTGCTGTTGCTGGAATGATTCGCAGCAAATCCCCCAACACCCCCCGCAGTTGCGCAACCTGTGAAGGGCAATCGTGTCCATATCTCGACGCACCGCACGTACCGTGCGAATCCTCGGCGTTGCCTCCGCCTCTGCCGCGCTCGCGCTCGGCGTCGCCGGCAACGCACTCGCTTGCAACATCGGTGACTTCTCGGCGGCCGCCACCTGTGACGGCAACGGGAAGGGCATCATCACCGTGACCGACGTCGACGCCTCTGCCAAGGAGGCCACGGTCACGGTCTTCCTGGAGTCGAACGGCGCCGACGCACACCAGGTCGGCTCTGCCCAGAAGGTCACCGGCAACAAGAACGGTGCCACCATCTCGTTCGCGGAGGACTGGGCCCCCAAGGCCGAGTACCGCGTCCACGTCACCGTCCCGAACATCGTGGACAAGGACATCTCGCCGAACCTGGTGACGCAGTCCGAGGCCTGCGCCACGAAGTCGGAGTCGCCGTCCCCGTCGGAGAGCCCGAAGCCGTCGGACAGCGCCTCCGCCTCGGACACTCCCTCGGACTCGGCGACCCCGTCGGACTCCGAGAGCAGTGCCGCTCCGGCCACCCCGGGCGACAACCAGCCGTCCGCGGCCGCCGGTGAGTCCAACCTCGCCGAGACCGGTGCGAACTCCAACACCCCGATGATCGCCGGCATCGCCGCGGCGTTCGTCATCGTCGGTGGCGGAGCGGTCTTCTTCGGCATGCGCCGCCGCGGCGCCTCGAAGGCCGGCTGACGCAGACCCGCTTGCTGTACGACCGTGTGGCCCGCCCCCGTCGAGGGGGCGGGCCACACGGCTGTCCGGGCGGTGCCTCGGTCAACTGGCCTGATTCTCGGGCCCTCTGACGGCACCTACGCCCCGAGGACGACGATCTCGTCGGCGTCGAACTCCACCCCGACCACGTCCCCGGGCTCCGGAGCGTCCCGCAGCGCGCAGGCCGCCTCCAGCCGGGGCGCGCCCTCCGGCTGAAGCTGTACGGCGACGTGCGTGCCCCGGAAGGTGCGTGCGGCGACCGTGCAGCGCAGCCCGTCCGCCGCGGCCACGAGACGTACCCCGGCGGGCCTTACGAGGAGCGTGCCGGGCCCCTGGGGAGCGCCCTCGGGCACCGGGACCTTGCCCCACGGGGTGTCGGCGGCCGCCGCGCTCACCGTCGCCTCGACCACGTTGTCGAAGCCGAGGAAACGGGCCACGAACGCGTCCGCGGGATGCTGCCAGACCTCAAGTGGCGTACCGGACTGGGCGATCCGCCCGTCGCGCATCACTACGACCCGGTCCGCGAGGGCGAAGGCCTCACCCTGGTCGTGGGTGACGGCGAGCACCGTCGTACCCAACTCGCCGAAGAGGCCGCGCAGTTCGACGACGAGCCGTTCGCGCAGCGAGCGGTCCAGCTGGCCGAGCGGTTCGTCGAGCATCAGCAGACGGGGGCTGGGCGCGAGGGCGCGGGCCAGTGCCACCCGCTGCTGCTCGCCGCCGGAGAGCGAGGCGACGGCGCGGTCCCGGGCCCCGGGCAGACCGACGAGATCCAGCAACTCCCCCACCCGGGCCACCTGACCGCTCTTCGACGTGCCGCGCATGCGCAGCCCGAAGGACACGTTGGCGCCCACGTCCCGCTGCGGGAAGAGCTGATGGTCCTGGAACATCAGGCCGACGCCGCGCTTGTGCGCGGGAACGGCCGCCTGGTCCTGTCCGTCCAGCACCACACGGCCCGCGTCCAGCGGCTGCAGTCCGGCCACCGCCCGCAGCAGCGTGGACTTGCCGCTGCCGCTCGGCCCGAGCACGCACACGATCTCGTGCTCGGCGACATCGAGGTCGACGGCGTCGAGCACGGCCCGCCCGCCGAAGCGTACGGTCGCGCCCTGCAGGCTCAGCAGCATCTAGAACTCCCCGGTCCGGTCGGTCCGTACCCGCTCCAACAGCAGCAGCGCCGCAGCGCAGACCACCATCAAAATGGTCGAAAGGGCCATCGCCTGGCCGTAGTTGAGGTCGCCCGCGCGCCCGAGCAGCTGGGCCACGGCGACCGGCAGCGTCGGGTTGCCGGGCCGTGCGATGAAGACGGTCGCCCCGAACTCCCCGAGGGAGACGGCGAAGGCGAACCCGGCCGCGACCAGCAGCGCCCGCCGCACCATCGGCAGATCGACCTCGCGCCACACCCGCCACGGCGACGCCCCGAGCACGGCCGCGGCTTCCCGCAGCCGCCCGTCCACCGCCCGCAGCACGGGCAGCATCGTCCGTACGACGAAGGGGACACCCACCAGCGCCTGCGCCAGTGGCACCAGGATCCAGCTGGCACGCAGATCCAGCGGCGGCTCGTCCAGGGCGATCAGGAACCCGAAACCCACGCTCACCGCGGAGACGCCGAGCGGCAGCATCAGCAGCGCGTCGAAGCCCCGCATGAGACGGCCGGCGCGCCGGGTGAGCGCCGCGGCGGCCAGACCGCCGATGAGTACGGCGATGGCGGTGGCGGCGAGCGCGTACTCCAGCGAGTTGCCGACCGCCTCGATCGGGGCGACGAGGAAGACGCCGCCGTCGTCGTCGGCCAGCGCCCGGTAGTACCCGAATCCCGGTGCGCCGAGGGACCGCTGGACGAGGACGGCGAGCGGCAGCACGAGGAGGACCGCGATGCTCACCAGCACGCCCGCGAGGAGCGCCCACTGCCCGGTCCCGCGCGGTCGGCGCGCGGTCGTCTCCGGGGCCACCAGACGCAGGGCGGTCTCCCGTCGGCGTACGGTCGCCGCGTGCACGGCGAGGATCGCGCCCACGGCCACGAACTGGACGATCGTGAGCACCGCCGCCGTCGCGAGGTCGAAGATCTCGGAGGTCTGCCGGTAGATCTCGACCTCGAGGGTCGAGAAGGTGGGGCCGCCGAGGATCTGCACCACACCGAACGAGGTGAAGGTGAAGAGGAAGACCATGAGTGCGGCGGCGGCCACGGCCGGCCCGAGCGCCGGCAGCGTCACCCTGCGCCACGCCGCGAGACGCGAGGCGCCGAGCATGCGCGCTGCCTCCTCCTGGCGCGGGTCCAGCTGCGACCAGAGCCCGCCGACGGTCCGTGCGACGACCGCGTAGTTGAAGAAGACATGCGCGAGCAGGATCGCCCACACCGTGGTGTCCAGCCGTACGCCCCACAGCTCGTCGAGCAGCCCGCCCCGGCCGACCAGCGCGAGGAACGCCGTACCGACGACCACGGTCGGCAGCACGAAGGGAACCGTCACCACGGCCCGGAGGATCTGCTTGCCCCTGAAATCGAAGCGCGCGAAGACATACGCGCCGGGGAGCGCGATCAGCAGCGTGAGCGCCGTCGAGGCGACTGCCTGCCAGGTGGTGAACCACAGCACGTGCCGGATGTCGGACCGGGTCGCCACGTCCCAGATCCGGCCCAGCTGCCAGCCGCCGTCCCCGTGGAGGCCGCGCGAGACGATCGCGGCGACGGGATAGGCGAAGAAGACCGCGAAGAACGCGACGGGCAGGACCATCAGCCCGAACCGCACCGCGCTCTGCCCGCGCGCCCTTCGCGAAGCCCCGCCGGCCGCGCCGGCTCCTTGGACTCCGTCGTCTCCTCCGGCTCCGTCGGCTACTTCAGTACGAGTGAGGTCCACGACTTGACCCACTGGTCGCGGTCGGCGGCGATCTTCGCGGGTGCCAGGGTCTCGGGATCCTTGGCCTGCGGACCGAACCGCGCGAACTCCGCGGGCACCTGCGCGCCCTCACGGACCGGGTAGACGAACATGTTGAGCGGCATGTCGTCCTGGAACTCCTTGGTGAGCAGGAAGTCCAGGAACGCCTTGCCGCCCTTGGCGTTCTTGGCGTGGCTGAGCAGACCCGCGTACTCGACCTGCCGGAAGCAGGTACCGGCCGCGACCCCGGTCGGGGCGGTGGTGGGCTTCGGCTTGGCGTAGATGACCTCGGCGGGCGGCGAGGAGGCGTAGGAGACGACGAGCGGCCGGTCGGCCTTGGCCTTCTTGCCGCCGGCGGACCCGGAGAACTCGTCGTTGTACGCCTGCTCCCAGCCGTCCACGACCTTCACGCCGTTGGCCTTGAGCTTCTTCCAGTAGCCCTGCCAGTTGTCGTCGCCGTAGTGGGCGGCCGACCCGAGCAGGAAGCCGAGGCCGGGCGAGGACGTGGCGGCGTTCTCGGTGACGAGGAGATTCTTGTACGCGGGCTTGATCAGGTCGTCGAAGGACTGCGGCGGCGCCAGCTTGTGCTCGCTGAAGTAGGCCTTGTCGTAGTTGACGCAGATGTCGCCCGTGTCGATGGGCGTGACCCGGTGCTTGTCCTGGTCGGTCCGGTACTCGGGCAGGACCAGATCCGCGCCCTTGGCCACGTACGGCTGGAACAGCCCGTTGTCGAGCGCGCGGGAGAGCAGGGTGTTGTCGACGCCGAAGAAGACGTCGCCCTGCGGGTTGTCCTTGGTCAGGATGGCCTTGTTGACGGCCTGACCGGCGTCGCCGTCCATGAGGACGCGGACCTTGTAGCCGGACTGCTTCTCGAAGTCCTTGAGCACGCTCTTCGACACGAGCCACGAGTTGTGGCTGACGAGCGTGATCGTCTTCGCATCGCCCGAGCCGGTGGCGTCGGACGAGCCGCACGCGGACAGAGCGGGCAGCGCGACGAGGCCGAGCCCGACGGCCAAGACCGCGAACCGCCTGCTGCTGGTGGTGGTGATCACTGGATTCCTCCTGGGTGACCAGGAAGAGACGCGGCCCCGCCCGGGACCTCTGACGGCTCCCGGGCAGGGCGCAACAGCTTGAGTAACGACCGAACTTCCTACCCAGAATGACCTGGGCAAGGTTCAGAGGGTCTGCGGTCTGTCCCGCACTCTCAGCGCTGTGGCGCTCCCCTGTCGGAATATGAAGATGTACTGACTCGGCTCAGACTACCGCTCGGTCGCGGCGAGCTGACCACACGCTCCGTCGATCTCCTGGCCACGGGTGTCCCGGACGGTCACCGGCACGCCATGGGCCGCGATGGCCTCGACGAACGCCTTCTCGTCCTCGGGCCGCGAGGCGGTCCACTTCGAACCCGGGGTCGGGTTCAGCGGGATGAGGTTGACGTGTACGGGCTTGCCCTTGAGCATCCGCCCGAGCCGGTCACCACGCCACGCCTGGTCGTTGATGTCCCGGATCATGGCGTACTCGATCGACAGGCGCCGACCGGACTTGGCCGCGTACTCCCATCCGGCGTCCAGGACCTCGCGCACCTTCCACCGCGTGTTCACAGGGACGAGGGTGTCGCGCAGCTCGTCGTCGGGGGCGTGCAGGGAGATCGCGAGCCGGCACTTGAAGCCCTCGTCGGAGAACCGGTTGATGGCGGGGACCAGCCCGACCGTCGACACGGTGATACCGCGCTGCGAGAGCCCGAGGCCGTCCGGCTCGGGGTCGGTGAGGGCCCGGATCGCGCCGACCACCCGCTTGTAGTTGGCGAGCGGCTCGCCCATCCCCATGAAGACGATGTTGCTCAGCCGAGCCGGACCCCCGGGGATCTCGCCGTCGCGGAGCGCCCGCATACCGTCGACGATCTGGTGCACGATCTCGCCGGTCGACAGGTTCCGGTCGAGGCCGGCCTGTCCGGTGGCGCAGAACGGGCAGTTCATCCCGCAGCCCGCCTGCGAGCTGATGCACATGGTCACCCGGTCCGGGTAACGCATCAGCACGGACTCGACGAGCGTGCCGTCGAAGAGCCGCCACAGGGTCTTGCGGGTGGTGTCCTGGTCGGTCGACAGGTGCCGTACGACCGTCATCAGCTCGGGAAGCAGCGCCTCCTGGAGCTTGCCGCGCGAGGCGGCCGGGATGTCGGTCCACTCGGCGGGGTCGTGTGCGAACCGGGCGAAGTAGTGCTGCGAGAGCTGCTTGGCACGAAACGGCTTCTCACCGATCGCGGCAACCGCCTCTTTGCGCTCGGCGGGAGTGAGATCGGCAAGGTGCCGCGGCGGCTTCTTGGCTCCGCGCGGCGCGACAAAAGTGAGTTCTCCGGGCTTAGGCATGGCTGTACCAGTGTCGCAGATCAACTCCCCCGACCAGGCCGGAGCGGGGTGGGAGCGGTCACCCACGGCCCAGGGGAGTGCCCGCTCGTCGCCGACATACCCCAGATCGCATCCACCCACGGCCGTCACTCGAGCGGCTGGGGAGCGACCAGGAGCCGTTCGCTGTAGAGCCAGGTGAAGGTGCGGTGCGGTTCGAGATGGGCCCCCGGGCGACGATCGCAACTGGTGGTGGGACGCGGGGTAACCGTGGCAAGGCCGACCGGCTCAACGACGGCATGCGGCGGGCCCGCAACGACCTGGTCCTGGTCACCGACGCCGACACGCACCTGCACGCCGACGCCGTGACCCACCTGGTCCGGTGCAGCTGCGCTCGCCCCGCTACGCGGCCGTCGCCGGGTGTCCGCGAGTGACCAACCGCGGCCGTGTGATCGCGACCATGCAGATGCTGGAGACGGCCTCCCTGATCGGGCTCATCCGCCGCACCCACGCCCTCGCCGACCGGGTCGGGACCGTCGCCGGCGTCCTCGGTCTCTTCCGCCGTGACGCCGTCCTGGCTGTCGGCGGCTACGACCCGACGATGGCCACCGAGGACATCGAACTCACCTGGCGCCTCCTCCAAGCCGGTCACCTCACCGGCTTCACCCACAACGCCCTCGTCGGCATGCAGGTCCCCGAGACCCTCTCCGGCATCTGGGCCCAGCGCACCCGCTGGGCCCGCGGTCAGGGCGAAGTCCTGCGCACCCACGCGCGTACCGTGGCCCGCCTCGAACACGCGGTGATATGGCCCATCGCCCTCGAAGCCCTGCTCTCCTACGTCTGGGTCGGGTGCATGCTGATCGCCATGGGCTGGGGCTTCATCCGCTGGGTCGTCAGCCCCGGCGACACCCAGTTCGACTCCATGCCGGCCTGGGGTGTCGGCGTCGCGGTCATCGCCATGATCCAAATCGTCATCGCGGTCCTCGTCGACCTCCGCCTCGACCCCAGACTCCCGTACGCCTGTGTTCTGCTGCCCCTGTACCCGCTCGCATACTGGACCATCAACGCCCTGGCCGCCCTCACCGCACAAACCCCCGGTCTGCTGCGCGGACCCCGCAAGCATCGGGTCATCTGGGACTTGCCCCGCAGCGACACCTGACTCCGGACCGGAGGCGACGGGAAGAAGAGGGCCAGACCTTGACTCGGGCAGCGACGACCGTCGCGTCATCGCGCTCATAGTCGCCACCCGGCGAGCCGGGCGCACAGTCATGGCGTGAGTGTCTACCGCTCGTCGGCGTGGCGGCCCACCGGCAGGCCCACCTGCAGGCCACAACCGAGCCGGCGGACCGGCACGCCAGAACCTTGGCCGGACCCGGCCCGGCGGCCCCGCAGCGGGCCCTGGCCGGACCCGGCGGACCTTGACCGGGCCCGGCAGGCCCGGTCAAGGCACCCCCGTTACGCGAACTGGCCGGGCCGGTAGGCGCCGGCGGGCTGCTGGACGATGACGTTGCCTCGGTTGAAGGCGTTGATGACGGAGATGCAGCACACCAGGGCGGCGAGCTGCTCCTCGTCGTAGTACTTGGCGGCGTTCGCCCAGCACTCGTCCGTGACACCGCCGGCCGCGTCGGCGATCCGCGTGCCCTGCTCCGTGAGCTCCAGGGCGGCGCGCTCGGCATCGGTGAACACCGTCGCCTCGCGCCAGGCCGCGACCAGGTTGAGGCGCACCGAGGTCTCGCCCGCGGCGGTGGCGTCCTTGGTGTGCATGTCGGTGCAGAAACCGCAGCCGTTGATCTGACTGGCGCGAAGCTTCACCAGTTCCTGCGTCGCGACCGGCAGAGTCGAGTCCGCGAGCGCCCTGCCCGCGGCGACGATGTGCTTCGTGAACTTGGCCGCGACGGGGCTGGCGAAGAGGTTCAACCGAGCTTCCATGGTGCGCTCCTGTGTCGTTGTTCGTGGCTACACCTGATCGACGGAACAGCTCGGCACGATGTGACACGACTGAATGTGACCTGCGTCTCCCGCCCTCGGTGCGGCGGGGATCACCCGCCGCGAGGTTCGGGTCGGGACACGAGGGAACACGGGCAGGGTGCTGCCCACGGCATCACGCCAAGGCCTAGAATCGAATGCGTGTACGAAAACGTGTCCCGTCTGGAGCATCTGCGCAGCGTCCGCGCCTGGCTGCTCTGGCAACTGCGCCGCACCGACGACACCATCAGCGAGCTGGAGCGACAAGAGACCGCCGCCACCCGCGCGGCCCGCACGTCACCCCCGCCACCCCGCGGATGGAAACTCGCGATGCGACGAACACGCGGCACCAAGGCCACCCCCGACGCCGTCCACACGGGCGACTGCGGGATGGCCGGGAAGAACACGAAGCCACTCGCACGTGAGCAGGCTCTCCGGGCGATCACCGAAGACGGCGTCACGGCATGCCCGTACTGCCGCCCCGACACGGATCTGGGTGTCCTGTGAACCACGAAAACGCACAGCCGAACCACGACGAGACACAGCCCGAGGACATTCCCGCCGCGCCCATCGTCGTCGGCCGCCCCGCCGGGACCGGCGGCCGCCGCGTGACGATCCGCGGCCGGAGCGGCGGCATCGCCCACAGCGACGCCGACGTGGTGGAGTTCCTGCGCCGCGCGGGGCTCCCGGACGCGTGGGAGTTCCTGGACGATCCGCGCTGGGTGGAATGGCAGGACGGCCGGCCCCACGCATACGACACCACCCCTCCCGGTCACGGGGATCACGGTGAGGTGATCGGGTGACCGGAAGGGGTGGTGTCGTGTGCGTGCGTCGTAGATGTGTGCGGAAAAACGATCAGCCGGATCCGACAAAGAGCACGAGCAGCAGCCAGACGACCGGAGCCGTCGGGAGCAGGGAGTCCAGCCGGTCCATGATGCCGCCGTGGCCCGGCAGCAAGGTGCCCATGTCCTTGATGCCGAGGTCCCGCTTGATCATGGACTCGCCGAGGTCACCGAGCGTGGCGCTGGCCGCGACCGCGAGGCCGAGGATCAGACCCTGCCACCAGGTGCCGTCGTCGATCAGGAACTGCATGCACAGCGCACCCGCCACCATCGCGAAGCTGACCGCTCCGAGCAGACCTTCACGGGTCTTTCCGGGGCTGATCCGCGGCGCCAGCTTGTGCTTGCCGAAGCGCCAGCCGACGGCGTACGCGCCCGTGTCGCTGACGACCGTCAGGAGCAGGAAGGTCAGAACGCGGCGCGGACCGTCGTCGGCCGTGAGCATCATGGCCACGAAGGTCGCCAGGAACGGCACGTAGAAGGCCGCGAAGACCCCCGCCGTGACGTCCTTGAGGTAACCCTCGGGCGGTTCCGTCATCCGCCAGACCAGGACGGCCAGCGCGGTGAGTGCCATGGCCACCCAGGCGCCCTCGGCCCCGCGCACGTATCCGGCGACGACCATGGCGGCCCCGCCGAGCGCGAGCGGCACGAGAGGCGCCTTGATGCCCTTGCGCTCCTCCAGCCGTGAGGTGAGCTCCCAGAGCCCCACCACCACGGCGACCGCTATCACTCCCACGAAGACGGCCTTGACGACGAACAACGACGCGACGATCACCGCACCCAGCCCGACGCCCACTCCTATGGCCGCGCCCAAGTCGCGTCCCGCACTCTTCTTCTGAGGTGCGGGGGCGGGCTCGGGGGCGGCGCTGGGCATGGGCTCCTGCGGGATCTGCGGGTTGTGCGACGGATCCCCGTAGGGCGCCGTCGGCGGTGTGTCGTTGCGGACCGAGGGGCCGCTCGGCCGAGCGGCCCCCCTGTCGTCATCCTGGTCTCCGCCATGTCCGGGTACGTCGGGCGCGGTGGGCATGGGCCGAGTGTGCTGCGCGTCATGCGCATCGTACGTGGGACCCGCCGGGGCTGCCCCCTGGACAGGCCCCTGCTCGGACGGCCCCCAGTACCCGGCTTGTGGCGGCGCCCCCCAGGAAGAGTCGTTCATCAGACCTCGAGCAGCTCCGCTTCCTTGTGCTTCAGGAGCTCGTCCACCTGGGCGACGTACTTCGCCGTGGTGTCGTCGAGCTCCTTCTCCGCGCGGCGGACCTCGTCCTCGCCGGACTCCTTGTCCTTGACGAGCTTGTCGAGAGCGTCCTTGGCCTTGCGGCGCACGGCGCGGATCGAGACCTTGGCGTCCTCGCCCTTGGTCCGCGCGACCTTGATGTAGTCCTTGCGACGCTCTTCCGTCAGCTCGGGGAACGTCACCCGGATGATGTTGCCGTCGTTGCTGGGGTTGACGCCCAGGTCGGAGTCGCGAATCGCCTGCTCGATGTTGCGCAGCGCGCTCTTGTCGAACGGGGTCACCACGGCCATGCGCGGCTCCGGAACGGAGAACGAGGCCAGCTGGTTGATCGGCGTCAGCGCGCCGTAGTAGTCGGCCACGATCTTGTTGAACATCGCCGGGTGCGCACGGCCGGTGCGGATCGCGGCGAAGTCCTCCTTGGCGACCACGACGGCCTTCTCCATCTTCTCCTCGGCCTCGAGGAGGGTCTCTTCGATCACCACTTGCTCCTGCGTGTCTTGAGTGGCCCGGCAGCTGTTTCCTCGTCGGGGTTCGGCGGCCGGCTGCGTCGCGTCTTATTCCTGCACGGTTCCGGACCGGCAGGACATTGTCCATCCCCCGGTCGGGGTCCGTCCTGGACCGGGAGTCGTACCCCGTCCAAGCGTTCCCCGTCAGGCTCGGCCGCTCTGGTCGCCCACGAGTGTGCCGATCTTCTCACCCTTGACGGCCCGCGCGATATTGCCCTCCGCCAGGAGCTCGAAGACCAGGATCGGCAGCTTGTTGTCCCGGCACAGCGTGATGGCGGTCATGTCGGCGACCTTGAGGTCCCGGGTGATGACCTCGCCGTAGCTGAGCGAGTCGAACTTGACCGCCTCGGGGTTGGTCTTCGGATCGGAGTCGTAGACACCGTCCACGCCGTTCTTGCCCATGAGGAGCGCCTCGGCGTCGATCTCCAGGGCCCGCTGGGCGGCAGTGGTGTCGGTGGAGAAGTACGGCATACCCATACCGGCGCCGAAGATGACCACACGGCCCTTCTCCAGGTGCCGTACGCCACGCAGCGGGATGTACGGCTCCGCGACCTGGCCCATGGTGATGGCGGTCTGGACACGGCTGTCGATGCCTTCCTTCTCCAGGAAGTCCTGGAGGGCGAGGCAGTTCATGACCGTGCCGAGCATGCCCATGTAGTCGGAGCGCGCCCGGTCCATGCCGCGCTGCTGGAGTTCGGCCCCGCGGAAGAAGTTGCCGCCGCCGATGACGACGGCGATCTGGGCACCGTCGCGCACGACGGCCGCGATCTCGCGGGCGATCTTGTGCACCACGTCGGGGTCGACGCCCAGTCCGCCGCCGCCGGCGAACGCCTCGCCGGAAAGCTTCAGCAGAAAGCGGCCCGCGCCTTTGCCGTCGTCGCTCTTCTCGCCCTTGTCGGCCTGGGTGGTGGTCATGGAGATCTCCTCATGGTGCACATACGAAGAAGGCCATTGCCGGTGGGGTGTTGTTCGCAACCCATACTCGGCAATGGCCTCCTCGTCAGATCTGCTGTCGTCCGGCACACACGCGTGGGTGCCGGCGCACGCGGACGACTGCTGTCGACCCTATAGGGGTCGAGCGTCGATCGCGGTACGGACTCAGATGCCGACCTTGATGCGCGAGAAGCGCTTCAGGGTGACACCGGCCTCGTCCAGAACCTTCTGGACGGACTTCTTGTTGTCGAGCGCGTACGGCTGACCGAGGAGGGTGGCCTCCTTGAAGAAGCCGTTGACGCGACCCTCGACGATCTTCGGGAGGGCGGCCTCGGGCTTGCCCTCGGCGCGGGTGGTCTCCTCGGCGACGCGACGCTCGGTCTCGACGACCTCGGCCGGAACGTCCTCACGGGAGAGGTACTTCGGCGCGAAGGCGGCGATGTGCTGCGCGATGCCCTTGGCGAGGTCGGCGTCGGCCTTGTCCAGCTCGACCAGAACACCGATCTGCGGGGGCAGGTCGGGCATGGTGCGGTGCATGTACGCGGCCACGAAGGCGCCGGAGAACTGGGCGAAGCGGTCCAGGACGATCTTCTCGCCCAGGTTGGCGTTGGCCTCGTCGACGAACGCCTGAACCGTCTTGCCGGGCTCGATCTCGGAGCCGAGGAGCGCCTCGATGTCGGCCGGCGACGTCTTGACGACGTGCTGGGCGATCTCGTTGGCGACGGCCTGGAACTTCTCGCCCTTGGCGACGAAGTCCGTCTCGCACTTCAGCTCGACCAGGACACCGGAGGTGTTGTCGTCAGCGATGATGGAGACCACGGCGCCGTTCTCGGCGGAGCGGCCCTCGCGCTTGGCGACGCCCTTCTGGCCCTTGATCCGCAGCGCCTCGACGGCCTTGTCGACGTTGCCGTCGGCCCCGTCCAGCGCCTTCTTGCAGTCCATCATGCCGGCGCCGGTGAGCTCACGGAGCTTCTTGACGTCGGCGGCGGTGTAGTTCGCCATGATTCCTGGAATCTCTCTCGAAGTCTGAAGATCTACGGGACGAACGGCGGGGGCTTTGTGGGCCCCCGCCGTTCACAAACCCGAAGGGGTGAGGGGTCAGGCCTGCTCGGCGTCCGCGGCGGGGGCCTCGGCGGCGGGCGCCTCGGCAACCTCGACCTCGGCCTCAGCCTCGGCCTCGGCGGCCGGAACCTCGGCCTGCTCGGCGTCGGCGACCTTCTCCGTCTCGGCGGAGGTCTGGACCTCGGCGTCGTCGGCCTTCTTCTCGCCCTCGAGCAGGTCGCGCTCCCACGCGGCGAGCGGCTCGCCCGCAGCCTTGTCACCCGCGGCCTTACCGGCGCCCGAGCGGGAGATGAGGCCCTCGGCGACGGCGTCGGCGATCACGCGGGTGAGCAGGGTGACGGAGCGGATCGCGTCGTCGTTGCCCGGGATCTTGTAGTCGACCTCGTCGGGGTCACAGTTGGTGTCGAGGATGGCGACGACCGGGATGTTGAGCTTCCGGGCCTCGCCGACCGCGATGTGCTCCTTCTTGGTGTCCACGATCCAGACGGCGCTGGGCACCTTCTGCATCTCGCGGATACCACCGAGGGTCTTCTCCAGCTTGGCCTTCTCGCGCGAGAGCACGAGAAGCTCCTTCTTGGTGAGACCCGAGGCCGCGACGTCCTCGAAGTCGATCTGCTCGAGCTCCTTGAGGCGCTGCAGACGCTTGTAGACGGTGGAGAAGTTGGTGAGCATGCCGCCCAGCCAGCGCTGGTTGACGTAGGGCATGCCGACGCGGGTGGCCTGCTCGGCGATGGCCTCCTGCGCCTGCTTCTTCGTGCCGACGAACATGACCGTGCCGCCGTGGGCGACGGTCTCCTTGACGAACTCGTAGGCGCGGTCGATGTACGACAGCGACTGGAGCAGGTCGATGATGTAGATGCCGTTGCGCTCCGTGAAGATGAAGCGCTTCATCTTCGGGTTCCAACGACGGGTCTGGTGACCGAAGTGGACGCCGCTTTCCAGCAGCTCCCGCATCGTGACGACGGCCATGGCCGTTCTCCTCGGTTTTCTCGGTTGTACCGCGTGTGCCGGACGGCTCACGCGCCTGACGCCCGCGGTGCGCCTTGCCACAAAGGACCGAGAGGCGCTGACACCGATCTGTGATGACCAGGTGCCGGGGCGTGCGAAGTCGACTCGGTGACCCGAATCGCCATCAGAAGTGTACGGGACCCGAGAGGGGGCAGGTGACGCCGCTGTCCACAACCGGCCGGTACTCCACAGATCCCGGCCATGATCCGCTCGATGCGGGACGGTTCCCGCATGCGAGTGAACCGAAGTACGCGTCCCTGGCCGGCACTCCTCCTGGGCCTGACAGTGACCGTCCTGGGCGCACCGGTCCCGGTGGCGCTGGCCCACGGGACCGGCCCCGCGCCACCGGCCCCCGGGTCACCGGCCCCGGTCGCCCCGCCGACGGCCGACCCCTCCGTACCGGCGCTCGCCCGTGTCTGGCCCGTGGGTGTCCGGCCGTTCGTCGTACGAGGCTGGGAACCGCCGGCGACGGTCTACTCACGGGGTCATCGAGGTGTCGACCTCGCGGCCGCCCCCGGCGCCCCGGTGCGGGCCGTCGCACCCGGCCGGGTGTCCTTCGCGGGCCGGGTCGCGGGCCGCGGGGTCGTCTCGGTGGAGCTGTCGGGCACGGGGGCGCCCCCGCTGCGGACGACATACGGTCCGGTGCGGGCATCGGTGCACAAGGGCGAAGAGGTCCTCGCGGGCGAGGTTCTGGGCACCCTGGAAGCGGCGGACGCGCACTGCGGGCCTACGGCGTGTCTGCACTGGGGGCTGCTCAGGGGCACGACCTACCTGAACCCGCTGTCCCTGCTGCCCCCATGGCTCCTGAACACGGGCCCGTCCCGCCTGCTACCGCTCAACGGCACGGACACCCGACCCTGACCAGCCACAAGCCGACGAGGCACGGCCGCGGACCAGAAGCCGAGGATCCCGCGGGCACGGGCGAAAGGCGAGGAACCCGCGGGCACGGACCGAAAGGCGAGGGACTCGCAGGCACGGGGGAAAAGGCGAGGAACCTGCGGGCACAGGGCAAATGGCGAAGGGGACGGGCCGCGGACCATGAACCGGGAGGCACGCGTCCCCGGCCGACGGCGGAGCCGCCCACACCGGGGACCAAGAGCCGAGGAAGTCGTTGCCGCGGACCAGAAACCGAGAGGCCGCGCCACAGGCCGGCAGCCGAGCGGCCCGCGCCACGAGCCGGGAGCCGACGGCCCCTGCCAACGGCCACCGGGGCTCAGCCTCGGACGCCTCTCAGGGCCATCGACACGGCCGCCTCGGTGATCGCGGAGGGGTCCTCGGCGGCGCCCAGTTCGATGCGCCGCACCGCGGCGTCGACCACGCCCTGCAGGAGCATCGCGGCCAGCCGCGGCTCGGCGTGCCCCATCTCGGCGAGAGCCTCACCGATCATCGTGACCAGCCCGCCGTGCGCCGCCCGGATCTTTTCCCGGGCACCCGCGTCGAGTTCGCTGGCGGAGATGGCGACCACGGCCCGGTGCCGCCGGTCCCCGACCAGGGCCAGCTGACGGCGGACGTACGCCTCCACCGTCCCCTCGGGGCCGTCCGCCGCCGCCATCGCGGCCGAGACCTCGGCCGCCCAGACGGGAAAGTCGACCTCGCACAGTTCCTCGACGACGGCGGCCCTGGACCGGAAGTACTCGTACACGGAGGAACGCGCGAGCCCCGTGCGCTCGGCGAGGGCCGGGAAGGTCAGCGCCTCCGTACCGCCCTCGGACAACAGGGACCGCGCAGCGTCCAGCAGGGCGGCTCGCTGCATCGACCGGTGCTCGGCCACGGAGGCCGCTCGAATCCTTGGCACGTCAACCACTGTACGGACGCACCGCCGCCGACGGGAACCACTCCACCGAGCCGACCGCAGTGGCGTCCGCAGCAGTGCTCCCGGCGCCAGGACGGCGCGGCGGCACGGCGCGGCGCCACGGCACCGCCCGGCTCAGCGTCCGAAACTGGCCAGCTTGGCACGCAGCTGAAGCACCGACTTGGTGTGGATCTGGCTCACCCGGCTCTCGGTCACCCCGAGCACATTGCCGATCTCCGCGAGCGTGAGCCCTTCGTAGTAGTAGAGCGTGACCACGGTCTTCTCCCGGTCGGGCAACGTGTTGATCGCCCGTGCCAGAAGCCTGCGCAGCTCCCGGTCCTCGGCCACCTCGACCGGATTGTCGGCGGCGGTGTCCTCCAGCGTGTCCATCAGGCTCAGCCGGTCGCCGCCCTCGCCGCCGACGTGCAGCAGCTCCTCCAGAGCGACCACATTGGCCAGCGACAACTGGCTGAACACCGCGTGGAGTTCCTCCACACCGATGCCCATCTCGGCGGCCACCTCACCCTCCGAGGGGGTGCGCCGCAGCCGCGCCTCCAGCGTCGCGTAGGCGCGCTCCACGTTGCGCGCCTTCTGCCGCACCGACCGCGGGATCCAGTCCAGCGCCCGCAGTTCGTCGATCATCGCGCCGCGGATGCGGGTGATCGCGTACGTCTCGAACTTGATCTCCCGTTCGATGTCGAACTTCTCGATCGCGTCGATCAGCCCGAACACCCCCGACGAGACGAAGTCCGCCTGCTCCACATTGGCCGGCAGACCGACGCTGACCCGGCCCGCGACGTACTTCACCAGCGGTGAGTAGTGCAGGATCAGCTGCTCCCGCAGCCGCTCGTCACCGGTCGACTTGTACGACCGCCACAGCTCGTCGAGCGTCGAGGGCGCGGGCGGGCGCACGCTGCCGCCGTCGCGGGCGGCTGGCGGAATCGCCGTCCGGTCGGACCCGGAGGTGTGCTGGGGCATTCGTCGCCTTGTGCCGTTCTGCCGTGAACTGGGAGTGCCTGGGTGTCCTGTCGGCCTCATGCCGAGATCGCGTGCCTGCTTCGGATTCTTGTGAGCGTAGCGTGACTGAGCTGTCGCAGTGCGCGAAGAGCGGGCTGTCACCCGCACGCGAAAACTTTCGCCGGGGCGTCTCCCGGAGTCACGACGGTTGCCCTGTGTGACCGTCGAGGGGCGCCAACTGCAAGGAATCCCAGGCGTGTCGGCGTTCCCCCGGACGGCCGAACACGCTCGGTCAGCATCCCTCCCGATCACCTCGGACGGAGGCCATCGCCTGGCGTGTCAACTTCCAGCCGTCGCCGTGTCGTTCGACGAATCCAAGTGCTCGGAGTTCGTACAGTCTCCCGACCGCGTCGTCCGTGCTGGTCGCCGCTCTCCGGGCGATCTCCTCGGCCTCCGCCGGATCCCGCGCCGGCACAGCGTCCAGAACGCGTCCCACACCCGGTTGCAGCAGGTCGCGCGGCAGTACGGGCCCGCGCCGGTCCGGGGCCAGCTCGCCCATGTCACCGACCAGTTCGGCTACTTCCGCGGCGTCGGAGACCAGGACGGCTTCCCCGCGCAGCAGTTCGTGCACCCCGGCGGACAGTCCGCTGGTGGCGGGTCCCGGAACGCCCATCGTGAACCGGCCCAGCCGCTGTGCCGCACGGGCCGTGACGAGCGCTCCGCTGCGGTACGCCGCCTCGACGACCACGGTGCCCCTGGTGAGCGCCGCGATGACCCGGTTCCTGAGGATGAATCTGCTCGGCGTCGGGTGCTCTCCGGGCGGCAACTCCCCCACCACGAGACCCTGTTCCGCGATTCTGGTGATCAACTGGGTGTGTCCGCGCGGATAGGGCCGGTCGACACCGCAGGCGAGCACGGCGACGGTGGCGCCGCTCGCCCCGAGGGCGCCACGGTGCGCGGCACCGTCGATGCCGTAGGCGCCGCCGGACACCACCACCCAGCCCCGCTCCGCGAGCCCGGCGCCGAGGGTGGCGGCCATGTGCGCGCCGTACTCGGTGCAGGCCCGGGCACCGACGACGGCGACGGACCGCAGCGCCCACAACCGCAGGCCGACCCGCCCCCGCACCCACAGTCCGACGGGCCGGGCATCCCCCAGGTCGTCGAGCTGTGCGGGCCATTCGGATTCACCGGGACAGACGAACCGGACCCCGGCGTCCCGCGCGAGGGCGAGGTCCCGCTCCGGGTCGGCCCGCCCGGCCCTGGCCCTCAGGCCCGACCACCGCTTGTCGGTCATTCCCCGCGGCTGCCCCAGGTCCCCGTACAGCCACAGAACCGCCTCCCTGGCCCCGACTTCTCGAATCCAGCGCCCGCAGACCTCGTCGCCCGGTTCGACGACCCGGGAGAGCGTGACGCGGGCCCTGCGCTCGTCGTCCGTCATGCCGGCGAACCGATCGCCATCGGTACCCCGCGCGGGATTCCGGTGCGCAGCTGGAGAGCCAGGGCGACGTCCCCGGCGTCCGGCCTGTCGTGTCCCGAGAGGTCCGCGACCGTCCATGCGACACGCAGCACCCGGTCCAGCCCGCGGGCCGTCAGCAGCCCGCGCTCCAGGCCCCGCTCGGCCTCGTCCATCGCTCCCGCCCGGGCCTGCCAGCGACCGCGCAGCTCGCGTCCCGGCACCTCGCTGTTGGTGTGCCAGGGGGTTCCCGTCAGGCGCTCGGCGGCCCGCTCACGGGCGGCGAGCACCCGGTCCGCGACCGTCTTCGTCGACTCGCCCCGAGCGCCGCGCGCGGTGAGTTCGGCCCGGGTGACCGGCTCGACCTCCACCCGCAGATCGACCCGGTCGAGCAGCGGCCCCGAGAGCCTCGCCTGATAGCGGCGGATGACGGAGGGCGGGCACTCGCAGAAGTCGTTCGTCGTGCTGAAGCGTCCGCAGGGGCACGGATTGGCGGCCAGCACCATCAGAAACTTGGCGGGGAACCGTACGACACCGGCGCTGCGCGCGATCACCACGTGCCCCGCCTCCAGCGGCTGCCGCAGGGCGTCCAGCACGAAGCCGCTGAACTCGGGCGCTTCGTCGAGGAAGAGAACGCCCCGATGCGACAGGGACACCGCGCCGGGCCGTGCGAGGCCCTTGCCGCCGCCGACGAGCGATTGCATGGTCGCGGAATGGTGGGGTGCGCAGTACGGCGCGACGTCCACCATCGGTTTGCCCGGCGGCAGCAGGCCGGCGACGGAGTGGATCGCCGTCACCTCCAGGGATTCCTGCCGGGAGAGACGCGGCATGATCGACGGCATCCGCTCGGCCAGCATCGTCTTGCCCGCGCCGGGCGGTCCCTGGAGGAAGACGTGGTGGCCGCCGGCCGCCGCCACCTCCATCGCGGTGCGTGCCGACTGCTGGCCCACGACGTCGCCCAGGTCGTGGTCCCGGTCGTGTTCCGGCACGGCGATGCCGCACAGCCCGGTGGCCTCGCCCGTACCGGGCACGCGCAGGCCGGCCAGCAGCGGGTCCGGCCGGCCCTGCTCGTCCGGATCCTCCTCGGGCACCGGTTCGTCCGCCAGTACCGCGATCAGCTGGCGCAGGCTGCGCACCCCGAGCACCGAGACCCCCGGTACCAGTGCGGCCTCGGCCGCCGCGCACTCCGGCACCACCACCTGCTCGTATCCGGCGTCCGCGGCGGCGAGGACGGCCGGCAGGATGCCCCGGACCGGCCGCACCCTGCCGTCGAGCCCCAGCTCCCCGATCATCACGATGTCGGCGAGCACGCGGGGATCGATCCGCTCGGCGGCGCCGAGCACCGCGCAGGCCACGGCGAGATCGAAGCCCGAACCGCCCTTGGGCACGGAGGCCGGACTCAGCCCCACCGTCAGCTTCTTCTGCGGCCAGGACGCACCGGAATTGACCACCGCGGCCCTGACCCGGTCCCGGCTCTCCGTCAGGCTCTTGTCGGGGAGCCCCACCAGCGTGAAGGCCGCGATGCCCGGCTCCAGGTCCGCCTGGACCTCGACGACGACGCCCTCCACACCCACCAGGGCGACCGAACACGTACGCGCGAATCCCATCAGGCCACCCCCCGCGCGTGCTCGACCACGGGGGCGCCGCGTTCGGGGATCAGGACGCCGATCAGGTCGATGCGGACGCCGCCGGGTGGGGCTCCGCCGTGTTCCTGGAGCCAGCGTTCGGCCAGGCCGCGCAGTCGCAGGGCCTTCGCCGGTGTGACGGCCGCCATCGGATGCTGGAACGCGCCCGCCCTGCGGGTCTTGACCTCGCAGACGACCAGCGCGTCGCCGTCCCGGGCCACGATGTCGATCTCGCCGGTCCTGCCGCAGCGCCAGTTGCGTGCCAGGACGGTCATGCCGGTCCCGGTCAGCCGGCGTGCGGCCAGCTCCTCGCCGTACGCGCCCAGTGCGTTGCGTGCCTCGGATGTCTTCATGTCGGCACCACCTCCGGCACCAACACTGAGGCCGTGTCACCCAGCTATTGGATCTTGGTGGACGAGCGGGTGACTGTGGAAATCTCCGTCACCCGCACGAGCCATCACCGCGATCACCACCGTCATCGGCCGGCCGGGGAAGCGGGCGGCCCGGGTCTTCTGCCCCTCCCCCAGCCCTCATGCCTGAGCCCTGAGCCGCCCTCAATCTTTCAGCCCACGGTCCGGCCGCCCAGGAGCTCAGCCGCCCGGAGTTCAGCCGCCCGGCAGCTCCAGATCACTCTTGTTCAGTTCCTCGATATTCACGTCCTTGAATGTAAGGACGCGTACCTGTTTCACGAAGCGGGCGGGCCGGTACATGTCCCACACCCAGGCATCCGCCATGGACACCTCGAAAAACACCTCACCCTGGACCGAGTGCACCTGCATCTCGTAGTCGTTGGTGAGGTAGAAGCGCCGTTCGGTCTCGATCACATATTTGAACAGACCGACGACATCGCGGTACTCCCGATAGAGCTTCAGCTCCATCTCGGTCTCGTACTTCTCGAGGTCCTCGGCGCTCATGGCATGTTCCCCTTCAGCCGTGCGTCCCCCTATTGTGCGCCAGCCCCGAGAGCCCCTAGACGATTTGCGTGTCGAGGACCTCGGGCGTGGCCGGGGGACCCTCGTCGAGCACCCTGCGCAGCAGCCCGGCGAGCTTGGTCGGATACACCGTCTCATGTGCCTCGGTCAGTTCCTGGCACGTCCACCAGCGCGATCCGGCGACGCTGCGCCGCTCCAGGTCCGTCAGCCCCGTGGCCGCCGTGGCGGTCTGGGTCGTACGGGCCAGGAAGTACCACTCGTCCTGGTCCCAGCGCCGCCCCGCGAACGGGAACGAGCAGATCCGCCGCCACAGCACCGGGCCCAGTTCGACCTCTGTGATACCGGTCTCCTCCACGAGTTCCCGCAGGGCCGCCTGCTCCCGGGTCTCGTCGCCCTCCAGGCCGCCGCCCGGCGTGAACCACCAGTCGTCGGAGGGATCGTCCGGCTCGTGGCCGTGCAGCAGCAGTACGCGGTCCTGCGGGTCGAGCAGGACGACCCTGGCGACCTTGCGCAACCCGCCTGGGGACGGGCCCTCTTCCCGGTCCGCCGCCTCAGCGGGCACCGGCGGACTCCGTGCGCGCGCGGGAACGGCCCGCCAGCTTGGCGACGGGCCCGTACGCCCCGCCGCCCAGCACGAGCACAGCGCCGGCGATCACCAGGACGACCATCGTGGGGAGCGGTCCCGGCTGGGACAGACCGCCGAGCGCCTTGAAACCGGTGGGCCGTTCGAGCATCCCGTTCATCGGCCAGGCGATGGCGTCGACCCGGGCCGTCACGGCGCTGCGCGCCACGGTGCCGCTGGCCGCGTCCGTCAGATGTGCGGTGGAGTCGAGTGAGCCCTGCCGCTCGTCGCCGAGCAGGAACAGCCGTCCCTTCGGGACCTTCACGGTCGGGAAGTCGGTGATCTCGGCGAGGCTTCCCGGGGCCAGATACGGTTCGTCGATCTGCTTGCCGTTGACGGTCAGCTTGCCCTTGGTGCAGCAGGAGACGGTGTCCCCGCCGACGGCGACCACGCGCTTGACCACGGACGAGCCGGTGACCCAGGTCTTGTCCTTGAAGACGACGACGTCACCTCGGCGGACGTCGTTTCCGTCGACGCGCTGCGCCAGCACCCGGTCGCCCATTTTGATCGTCGGCGCCATCGAGCTCGTGGGGACGGTGTACGGCAGATAGACCACCGCCGCCCAGGCGAATCCGCCGAGGAACAGTGCCAGGCCCAGCGCGACAGCCAGCCCGGACAACCGCTGTCCGGTCCTGCTGCCCACTGGGGCCTTGCCTGCGCCGCCGCTGCGCGGGGCCGTACGTGTTGCGCTCTCGCCACCCATGGGCCCGCACCTTACCCGGGGGTACGGTCCGGGGTCAGCCCCCGTCCGGATCACGATCACCGGCACGAACCGGATCCGTGGGGCTCGTGCCGTCGCCCGCCGTCCGCGCCCCCGGTCCGCTGTCCGGCTTCGGCCGGAAACGAACGGGGCCGGCCGCCCCGGAGAATCCGGAGGGGCCGGCCCCGAAGGCCGAGAGGTGTCTCAGTCGTCCTCGGACGCCTTGCGCTTGCGTCGCACCAGCACGAGCGGTGCCGCGCCCAGAAGGGCCACGGTACCCGGCGAGGTGACCGCCGCGGCCGCCTGGTCGCTCAGACCGGGCTGGTCGAACGTGTCCGGGACCGGAAGGGTGCCCCACCGGTTGATGGGCCAGGCCTTGACGATGGCACGGCCGACGACATCGTTCACGGGCACCATGCCGTGGTGCTTGTCCGCCTGGTTGTAGCGCGAGTCCCGCGAGTTCTGGCGGTGGTCACCCATCACCCAGATCATGCCCTTGGGAACCTTGACCTTGAACTGGCCGCCGTCCTCGTCCTGGCTGCACGGGGTGTTCCCGGCGTACACGTACGACGACTCGTTCAGGGCCTTGCCGTTGACCATCAGCGGGCCGGTGTTCTTGCACTCGATCGTGTCGCCGCCGACACCGATGACCCGCTTGATGAGGTCCTTCTCCTCGGCGGACGGCATCAGGCCGATCCAGCTGAGGACCGTCTGCAGGGCGTTCGGGTTGGCCGTGGGCTCGCCCGCCAACCAGTTGTCCGGGTCGTGGAAGACGACGACCTCCCCGCGCTGCGGCTCGGAGCCGAACCACGGAGTCAGCTTGTCGACCAGAACGCGGTCACCCTGCTGGAGGGTGTTCTGCATCGAGTCCGAAGGGATCGAGAACGCCTGCACCAGGAAGGTCTTGATGATCAGCGCGAGTACCAGAGCGATGCCGATCAGGATCGGCAGCTCCTTCCAGAAGGAGCGCTGCTTGGTGGACTTCGGGTCCCGCTCGGCGCGCCCGGTCGAGTCGTCCCCGTCCTCGGAGCCGCTCCCGGAGTCCGAACCGTCCTCTACGGCAGGGGCAGCCGCATCCTCGGGCCGCTCCGGCTGCCCTTCGGGACCTTCGTGCCCAGAACGCGCGCCGACCGCCACATCCCCCACATCCACTCCTCACTCCGTGCCGCCGCCCGCGCCGTATTCGGCGCAGGCCCACCACTCCCATAACGAGCGGGAGTTCCGCAGGGCTCGGGAGCGGGATCAATCCATCTGGATCCGCAGAGGCCACCCTATGCGACAGAGATAGAGCGGAGGCCGACCCTCCAGGCGCGTCGGCCACCGTCGAGAACGTGTTCGGCTCCTGCAGCCGGGTCCAGTGGCCGATGGGCCACCCGATGACCATCGCCCGGCCCACGATCGACTTCTCGGAGACGGTACCGCTGAACTTGTCGGTGCGGTGGTAACGGGAGTCCGCGGAGTTGCCCCGGTGGTCGCCCAGCACGAACAGTCGGCCCGCGGGCACCTTCACCTCGAAGGCGAACTCCGACGGTTTGTCTCCGGCGTAGATGTACGGCTCGGTCAGGGGGGTGCCGTTCACGGTCACCCGCCCTTGCGCGTCGCAGCACTTGACGGTGTCCCCGCCGAGCCCGACGACCCGCTTGATGAGGTCCTTCTCGTTGTCGGACGGCAGCAGACCGATGAAGGTCAGCCCCTCCTTGAACTGCTTGACGACCACGGGGTCGTTCTTCTTCTGGGCGTCCTCGGCGGTGAGCCAGCCACCGGGGTCCTTGAAGACGACGACGTCACCGCGCTTGGGCTGGGAGCCGAACCAGGGGGTGAACTTGTCCACCAGGACGCGGTCGCCGATCTGGATCGTGTTCTCCATCGAGCCCGACGGGATCACGAAGGCCTGCACCAGGAACGTCTTGAGGACCAGGGCTATCAGCACGGCGACGCCGACGAGGAGGGGTATCTCCTTGACCGCCGAGCGCCGCCTGCGCCGCTTGATCTTGCGCGCGAGCTTGCGGCGCTCGACCCGGCTGGGCCGGGCGGCACCTCCGGAGGCGCGCCGGGCCCCGGTGGGCAGCAGGTTCTCGGCGGCGCTGGCGGAGACCCCGCGCGCCCGTCCACGGTTACCCATGAGCACCCCCGGCGGCAGGCACACCGGCGTAGGCGTCGGGACGCGTCAGACGGGTCCAGTGGCCCGCGGGCCAGGCGATCCAGTCGGCCCTGCCGATGACATCGCCGACGGGGACCATGCCACCGCCGGGCGAGCCCAGATGATCACGGGAGTCGCGGGAGCGGCTGCGGTGATCACCGAGGAGGAACAGGGACCGCTCGGGCACGACGAGGTCGAAGGGCACCTCGGACGGACTGTCGCCCCGATAGAGAAATGTCGACTCGTCGACCGACTGGCCGTTCACCTCGAGTCTCCCCTCCTTGTCGCAGCAGACCACGTGGTCTCCCCCTACCCCGACGACGCGTTTGACGTAGTCCGCGTTCCCGAAATAACCGGTGCCGTCGAACACGACGACATCGCCCCGCTGCGGCTCGGAACCGAAACGGTACGCCAACTTGTTTACGAGAACGCGGTCCCCGATCCTCAATCCGGACTCCATGGAGCCGCTGGGAATTTCGAACGGCTGCATCACGAAGCGGCTGACCAGCAGCAGAAATACCAGACAGATCAGCGCGGTCAGGGTGATCCGGCCCCCCGGGAGCCAGTCGGCGAGCCTGTCGACGAACGCAGAACGCGACCGGTCCTCCGGCCCCGCTGTGTCCGAGATCTCCTCGGAAGCGGAAGGGCGGGAGGAGCGGTCGCGCTCCACAGGCTGTGCTTCGGTGTCCATCGGGGCCAGATGCTATCCGGCCTCCCTGAGACACCTTCTTACCGGCTCGGTCGCCGACGGATCACCGCGGCGGCGCGGGCTCAGTTGTCGCGCTTCTCCTTGATCTTCGCGGCCTTGCCGCGCAGCTCACGGAGGTAGTACAGCTTGGCGCGACGGACGTCACCGCGGGTGACGAGCTCGATCTTCTCGACGATCGGGGTGTGCACCGGGAAGGTGCGCTCGACGCCGACGGAGAACGAGACCTTACGGACCGAGAAGGTCTCGCGGACACCGGCGCCCTGGCGGCGGATGACTACGCCCTTGAACTGCTGCACACGGGAGCGGTTGCCCTCGATGACGCGGACGTGGACGTTGACGGTGTCACCCGGGCGGAAGGCCGGGATGTCGGTGCGCAGCGACGCGCCGTCGACGGAGTCGAGCAGGTGAGACATTTTGTCTGCTTTCTTCGCTGATGCCACAGGTCATCAACGGGAGAGAGGTTCGAAGATGGTGCTGCCTCGTCGGGACGGGCGTCGTGTCCCCCTGTGGCAGGGGCGCACGCCGGACGACGTAGAGCAGCGGCCTATTCTTCCACGGCCTCCGGCCTGTGCCAAAATCGGCCGCCGGGATCCGGCTGCCAGCCCAGGATGGAGAGCATCTCGCGGTCCTTCTTGTCGAAGGCGGAGGCGTCGCAGCGCTCGATGAGGTCGGGCCGGTTCGCCGCGGTGCGGCGCAGTGCCTCGTCGCGGCGCCAGCGGGCGATCTTCCCGTGGTGGCCGCTGACCAGCACATCGGGGATCTCACGGCCGCGCCACTGCGGGGGCTTGGTGTAGACCGGGCCCTCCAGGAGGTTGGCCATGGCCCCGGGTGCGAAGGAGTCGTCCCGGTGGGACTCGGCGTTGCCGAGGACACCCGGCAGCAGCCGTGCCACGGCCTCGGTGACGACCAGGACGGCCGCCTCGCCGCCGGCGAGGACGTAGTCGCCGATGGACACCTCGTAGACGGGCATCCTCGTCGCGTACTCGTCGATGACACGGCGGTCGATGCCCTCGTAGCGCGCGGGCGCGAAGACCAGCCAGGGGCGCTCGGAGAGCTCGACGGCGAGCTGCTGGGTGAACGGGCGCCCGCTGGGGGTGGGGACGACGAGGACGGGCCCGTGGGCGCCGGTCTCGTAACCGTCCGCCAGGGCGGAGTCCAGGGCGTCGCCCCAGGGCTCGGTCTTCATGACCATGCCCGGGCCGCCGCCGTAGGGGGTGTCGTCGACCGTGTTGTGACGGTCGTACGTCCACTCCCGGAGATCGTGCACGTGCACGTTCAGCTGCCCGCGCGCGCGGGCCTTGCCGACGAGCGAGACGTTCAGGGGTTCCAGGTACTCGGGGAAGATCGTGACCACGTCGAGCCGCATCAGGCGTCGGCCCCCGCGGCGTCCTCGTCGCCCCCGGAGGAGCCGTTCTCGGCGTCCCTGGAGGAGACGACCTCCGCCTGGTCGTCGATCAGTCCGGGCGGCGGGTCGATGACGGCCCGCTGCTCCTCGAGGTCGATCTCGACGACGATCTCCTCCACGAACGGGATCAGCACCTCGGTCCCGTCCGGGCGCTCCACCACGAACAGGTCCTGCGAGGGCAGATGCGAGATCTCGGTGATCCGTCCGACCTCCTCGCCGTCCTTCGTGACCACGTCCAGGTCCATCAGCTGGTGGTCGTAGTACTCGTCCGGGTCCTCCGGCACCTCGTTCGGGTCGACCTCGGCGATCAGCAGGGTGTTGCGCAGCGCCTCGGCGGCGTTGCGGTCCCGTACGCCCGCGAAGCGCAGCAGAAGGCGGCCGCTGTGGACGCGGCCCGTCTCGATGGTCAATGGTCCGGTGGAGGCCGGATCGGTGAGCAGGACGGCACCGGGCCCGAGCCTGAGCTCCGGCTCGTCGGTGCGGACCTCCACGGTGACCTCGCCCTTGATGCCGTGGGCACGGCCGACGCGAGCGACTACCAGCTGCACTTGCTTGATCTCCTGTCGTGTGCCGACGGCAATGCTTCATGGACGACTGCGGATGCGCGGACGCCCGGGGTGCGTGGGCGTCCACGCGGTCCGGGGCCGCCTGCGAGGGTTCGCAGACGACTACGGGCCGGGGACGGCTCGTAAGCCCTCCCCGGCCCGAGCCGGTGCTGCCTGATACGTCAGCGGACGTGATCCACGTCGACGAGGTCGACGCGGACACCGCGGCCGCCGATGGCGCCCACGACGGTGCGCAGAGCGCGCGCGGTGCGGCCGTTGCGGCCGATCACCTTGCCGAGGTCGTCGGGGTGGACCCGGACCTCGAGAACGCGTCCGCGGCGCAGGTTGCGCGAGGCGACCTGCACATCGTCCGGGTTGTCGACGATGCCCTTCACGAGGTGCTCGAGAGCCTCCTCGAGCATGCTCAGGCCTCGGTCGACTCGGACTCGGCCGGAGCCTCGTCCTTCTTCTCAGCCTTCTTCTTCTGGGTGATGGCCTCACCCTTGCCCGTGTCGTCGCCACCGAGGGCGTCGAACAGCGGGCGCGCGGCCTTCGGCTCGGCCACGAGCAGCGGAGCCGGGGCCGGCAGGCCCTTGAACTTCTGCCAGTCGCCGGTCAGCTTCAGGATGGCGAGCACGGGCTCGGTCGGCTGCGCGCCGACACCCAGCCAGTACTGCGCACGGTCCGAGTCGACCTCGATGCGCGAAGGGTTCTGCACCGGGTGGTACAGACCGATCTCCTCGATGGCCCGGCCATCACGGCGGGTACGGGAGTCGGCGACGACGATGCGGTAGTGAGGCGAACGGATCTTGCCCAGACGCTTCAGCTTGATCTTGACTGCCACGGAAGTGGTGTCTCCTGGTCTTGACGGGGTTGGACACGACGAGATGGCCGCGTGGGGTTGCGGTACCCGAGTGCCCGATGGACGCGTCAGCCGGAGGAGAGAGGGGTCCTATGCGGCTGTCGAGTACAGCTGGCCATTCTGCCACATCCTGCGGTCCGCCCGGACCGAGGGTGTGCGGGCCCATGCCTGACGGGCACCCGGCGTTCCGGGTGCCCGTCAGGCATGGGCCGACGTGGATCGGCTGTCGGCGGGGTCGGCGAGATGCAGCCCGCGCGCACTCGTGCCTCCTGAATTCCCCCACTCCCCAAGGGCAGCGGGGGAAGGCACGACTGCTCACGGGCCGCGCGTACTCGTCCGGCACCCACGAGACGCCGGTGTCGCACGCGCCTCAGGCGACGGCAGCCCCGACCACCTCCGGAATCCGGAACGGTTTGCCGCATCCTCCGCACACGATCGGCGCCTGCGCCAGGACCGAAGGGACCACGCGCACATTGCGCCCGCAGTCGCAGACGGCCTTGACGCGGACGCCGCCCCCGGAGGAGCCGTGGCGGGCGGCGGGACCGCGGAACGAGCGGGCGGTGTCGGCGGACGTGGCGGCCGTGTGGGCCTTCAGCGCGCGCTGGAGCCGCTCGATGGTCGGGCGGTAGCGGCGCTTCGCCTCGGGGTTGAGCGTGACCAGCGAGAAGCCACTGCTTGGATGCGGCTCCTCGGGGTGGTCGAGGCCCAGCTCCTCGGCGATCGCGAGGAATCTGCGGTTGTGATACCGGCCGGCGCGCGAGGTGTCGCGGACACCGCGGGCGGCGGCGATGCCGTGGACTGCTTCGTGAAGCAGTCGTTCGAAGGAGAGCTCGTGTCCGCAGGCGGACGACGATTCTCCGATCAGGGACTCTGGCGCGGCAAGATCGGGCAGTTCGGGGTGGTGCCGCTGAATGTCGGCCCACGCCCCTGCCAGCTCTGCGGCGAGAACAGGTGGTGTCGTGCTCACGTAATGAGAACGAGCGGGGGTGCCTCTGTGTTCCTATTCCGGGGCATCCCAAATAATTTGCACGTACCCGTCAGTTGCCGCTGATGCGTCCTGACGAGGGCGGGTGCGCTGATCTGCGGAGAAGCATCACAGCTCATACCAAGGCGGTACGTAGTCACACGTACGCCCCGGCGCGTAGACGGTATCCGCACGCCGGGGCACCTGTGGTCGGCAGATGCGCAAGAGGTGTTTCGGCCGCCCTCGCGTCCCACTCAGTAAGCGCGCGCGACGACGGCGACGTTACCGGGTGTGTCGTCGGCGTCCGGCACCGACCCGTCCTCGGCGACCAGACACCGTACGGTCACCGCGTGCTCGGCGAGCCTGGCCTCGCCCTCTTCGCCGAGGTCGGCCCAGGGAATGCGCGCCCAGCCGCCCGCCTCGGCGGCCTCCACGGCCGCGCCGATCGTTGACACGTCCGAGGTACGGGACTCGCGGCGCTCGCGGGACTGCCTCAGGAGCAGCGCCTGGTCCTCTTCGAGAAGGGCGGGAAGCAGGGCCGCCAGTGCGTCGAGGGCCACGGGCTCCTTGCCTCCGGGAATGCGGCGGGCCAGCATCGCCGTGCCGTTCTCCAGGTCACGGGGGCCGACCTCGACCCGTACGGGGACACCCTTGAGCTCCCAGTCGACGGCACGGCGCCCGAACGGGGTGTCCGTACGGTCGTCGACCTGGACTCTTACACCCGCCGCCTTCAGCCGGTCGCCGATTTCGCGGACCTTGGCCAGAACCGCCTCATCCCCCTTGATCGCGAGGACGACGACCTGTACTGGGGCGAGCCTGGGCGGCACTCGCAACCCACTGTCATCACCGTGCGACATGATCAGGCCACCCACCATGCGGGTCGAGGACCCCCAGGAGGTCTGCCAGACGAGTTCCTGCTTCCCGTCCTTGGACAGGTACTGGGTATGGAACGCCTTCGCGAAGTTCTGCCCCAGCTCATGGCTGGTGCCCATCTGGAGCGCCTTGCCGTCGCCCATCATGCCTTCGAGCGTGAGGGTGTTGATGGCGCCCGCGAACCGCTCGCTCGCCGTCTTCCGGCCAAGGACGACATCGATACCGAGGACGTTGACCATGAAGTCGGCGTACACCTCCTTGTGGATGTGCGCCGCGTAGTCCCGGGCGTCCTCGTAGGTGGCGTGCGCGGTGTGGCCCTCCTGCCAGAGGAATTCGGTCGTACGGAGGAACACCCGCGGGCGCATCTCCCAACGGACCACGTTCGCCCACTGGTTGATCAGCAGCGGCAGATCGCGGTAGCTCTGCACCCACTTGGAGAAGGAGGCGTTGATGATCGTCTCGGAGGTGGGACGGACGACGACCGGCTCCTCCAGCTCCTTGCCGCCGCCGTGCGTGACGACCGCGAGCTCGGGGGCGAAGCCCTCGACGTGCTCCGCCTCCCGGGTCAGGTACGACTGCGGGATGAACAGCGGGAAGTACGCGTTCTGGGCACCCGCTTCCTTGATGCGGGCGTCCATCTCCTGCTGCATCCGCTCCCACAGCCCGTACCCGTACGGCCGGATGACCATGGTGCCGCGCACCGGACCGTTGTCCGCCAGCTCGGCCTTGTTGATCAAGTCCTGGTACCAGCGCGGGAAATCGTCCGCCTGGGGCGTGAGAACGGGTGCCTTTGCCATGCGGGTGATGGTACGGGCCCACGTTGCCGGTATGTGAATTCTCGCGCCCTTTGCGGCTGGGGCACAAACGGGCCCCCGCAACCCCTGGACGGCACGTCGAGGGCGGAGTTACCTGACATACGGGGGGAGTGCGGGCCTCGTGCGCGGGGGCGAAGGACGAGGGGGCCCGGCAGCAACTCTCGGCGGATTGGGGCACTTTCGATGACACCTACGCTCGTGCGGCAGCACCTTCCTCATGCGGGCCCATCGCCCCGCGCGGACCGGGGTGCACGCGCGCGTGACTGGGCCGAGATCCAGGAGCGGATGCTGGTGCCGCTCTACGAGGCCGTCTACGAGCGACTCGAAGTGGGCGGCGGGGCACGGCTGCTCGGGCTCGGCTGCGGGGCGGGGCTCGCCCTGCTGATGGCGGCCTCCCGCGGCGCCGCGGTCACGGGTGTCGACTCCTCGTCACCCGAACGGCTGGCCCTCGCACGGGAACGTCTGCTGCCACAGGCATGGGACACGCCGCCGCGCGCCGAGGCCCAGCTCGTGGCCGGCTCTCCCGGGGACGCGGCAGTCGCCGGGTCGCCGGCGTACAACCTGGTGACCGCCTTCGAGCCGATCGGGTGCGTGGCCGGCGACTCCGAAGGGCTCGGTTCGCTGCTCGCGGAGGCGTCACCGCTCACCGGCCGGGGCACTCCCGTGGTCCTGGTCGGCTGGGGACCACCGGAGCGGTGCAGCACCTCGGCCGTGCTGCGAGTCGCCACCAAGCTGGCCGATCCCCTGCGCGGTGCGGCGAGCTGGCGCGCCGCCTGCCGGGACGATCTGGAGGAAGTCGCCCAGCGGGCCGGGCTGCGGCCGGACGGCTCGGGGCGGGTGGCCTGCCCGTTCGGCTACGCCGACGTGGACAGCGCCGTGCGCGGGCTGCTCTCCACGGGGCTCTTCGACGCCGCGGTCGACGCCACCGACCAGGCGCAGGTCGACAAGGAAGTGGCCGAGGCGCTGCATCCTCATGTTCGGCGGGACGGGACCGTCTGGATGCCGAACGTGTTCCGGTATCTGATCGCCCGGACGGTCTGAGTCGGTCCGAGGGCGGTCTCAGGCCGGTCCGAAGTCGGTCCGAGGGGGTCTGAGGTAGGCCCGAAGTCGGTTTGAAGTCGGTCCGAGGGCGGTCTCAGGCCGGTCCGAAATCCGGTCTGAGGTCGGCCCGAGGGCGGTCTCAGGTCGGTCTGAGGTCGGTCCGAGGGCGGTCTGAGGCGGCCCTCAGGGCGGTCCGAGGACGGTCTGTCGAGGTCGATGGAGGTCTGCCGAGGTCGGTCCCGGGCGGTCACGCCTCCTTCGCCGCCCGCGGCACCCCGGCGATCCGGTACGCCTCCGCCTCCTCAAGCGTCTCGTTCGCGAGGAGCGCCTCCGCCAGGGCATCCAGTTGCCCTCTGTGCTCGCGGAGTTTCTGGCAGGCCTCGTCGTAGCACTCGTCGACGATGCGGCGCATCTCGTGGTCGATCGAGTCGAGGGTGCCCGGGGCCGCCGCGAGGCCGTAGGCCTGCTGGGCGTCGTTGGGCAGCGCGGACAGCCGGCCGACCCGGTCGCTCATGCCCCAGCGGGCCACCATGCCGCGGGCGAGGTTCGTGACCTGTTCCAGGTCGTTCTCCGAGCCCGTGGTGATGACGTCGTAGACGACGTGCTCGGCGGCCATGCCGCCGAGGGCGCCGATGATCCGGCCGCGCAGGTACTCCTCGGTGTACGCGTACCGGTCCGCGTCCGGCGTCGAGAGGGTGACACCGAGGGCGCGGCCGCGCGGGACGATGGTGATCTTGCGGACCGGGTCGGCACCGGGCCGCAGCATCCCGAGAAGGGCGTGGCCGCTCTCGTGGTACGCGGTGCGCCGGCGTTCCTCGTAAGGCATGACCAGCGAGCGTTCGGCGCCGAGCTGGACCTTTTCCAGCGCTTCGGAGAGGTCGCCCTGTGTCACCTCCTCCTGCTTGCGCTTCACGGCGAGGAGAGCCGCCTCGTTGGCAAGGTTGGCGAGGTCGGCGCCGGTCATGCCCGGGGTCGAACGGGCCACCTGGGTCAGGTCCACGCCGGGGGCGAGCGGGATGTCGCGGGTGTGGATCTCCAGGATCGCCTCGCGGCCGCCGCGGTCGGGGGGCGAGACGTTGACGACGCGGTCGAACCGGCCGGGGCGGGTGAGCGCCGGGTCCAGGATGTCCGCACGGTTGGTGGCGGCGATGACGATGACGCCCTCCGAGCCGGAGAAGCCGTCCATCTCGGTGAGGATCTGGTTCAGCGTCTGCTCGCGCTCGTCGTGGCCGCCCATCGCGGAGCCGCCCGACCGTGCCCGTCCGATGGTGTCGATCTCGTCGATGAAGATGATGGACGGGGCCACTTTGCGGGCCTCGGAGAACAGCTCGCGGACGCGCGAGGCGCCGACGCCCACGATCATCTCGATGAACTCGGAGGCGGAGGCCGAGAAGAACGGGACACCCGCCTCTCCCGCGACCGCCCGTGCGAGCAGGGTCTTTCCGGTGCCGGGCGCGCCCGCCAGCAGCACACCGCGCGGCATCTTCGCGCCCATCCTGCGGTACGCGTCGGGGTTCTTGAGGAAGTCCACGACGTCGTTGAGCTCACCGGCGACCTCGTCGATGCCGGCCACGTCCGCGAACGTCGTGCGCTTGCCGCCGGGCACGAGTTCGACCGGCTTGGGGGGCGTCTTGCGGCCGAGCATGCCGCCGGCGCCGCCCATGCCGGTGCCCATCCGCCGGGCGATGAAGATCCACAGGACGACGAGCAGGGCCATCGGGGCGAGCGAGATCAGCAGGTTGAAGAGGACGCTGCGCTCCTGGACCACCGGCGAGGCGGTCACCGTGACGTCGTGCTTCTCCAGGTTCTGCCAGAGTTTGTCGTCCGCGAAGACCGGGCGCTGGGTCTTGAACTTCGTGTATTTCCCGTCGCCCTCGGGGTTCTCCTGGGAGTTCTTGAGCTGCCCCTGGATCGCGTCGCCCTTGGAGTAGATCTTGGAGACGTTGCCGTCGCTCACCTGCCTGCTGAACTCCGTGTACGAGATCGTCGGCTCGTTGCCCTTGTTGTAGAAGGACAGCACCAGGTTGGCGATCAGGAACACGAGGAGCGCGGCCAGGGCCAGGCTCCACCAGCCGCCGGGCAGCTTCCGCCGGCCGCCCGACGGCGGGGTCGGCTCGGGCGGCGTGCCCTCGGTACGCCACGGCTTGTCAGGTTCCTTGCGCGGCGGCACGGGGTTGCTCATAACTGGACGTTACGACAGATGGTGGACACTGGCACCCGCGCTCTTGAACCCGGAGCCGCCGTTCATGCACCCGGCACCCGCCCTCATGCCACTGGGGGCGCCCCTCGTGGCGAGGGGCGCCCCCAGTGGGCGTCACGAAAGGCTCCCGTACGGGACGGGAGGTCAGCCCATGAACTTCTTGAACTCGTCCGGCAGCTCGAAGTCTTCCTGGGCGCCCTGCTGCGGGAGGCCGAAGGCGTTGCCGCCCTGTGCGCCGGCCTCGCGGCGAGCGGCCTCCTCTTCCTCCTGCTGCTTGCGCTTCATCGGGTTGCCGGAGCGCTGCTTGCCCTTGGCCTGCTTCTGCTTCTTCTTGGCTCGGCCGGGGCCGCCGCCCATGCCCGGCATCCCGGGCATGCCCGGCATCCCGCCGCCCTGGGCCATGCGGGACATCATCTTGCGGGCCTCGAAGAAGCGCTCGACCAGGCCCTTGACCGCGCTGACCTCGACGCCGGAGCCCTTGGCGATACGGGCACGGCGCGAGCCGTTGATGATCGTCGGCTCCTGGCGCTCGGCCGGAGTCATCGACTTGATGATGGCGGCCGTACGGTCGACGTCGCGCTCGTCGAGGTTGTTGATCTGGTCCTTGATCTGGCCCATGCCCGGGAGCATGCCGAGCAGCTTGCTGATGCTGCCCATCTTGCGGACCTGCTCCATCTGGGACAGGAAGTCGTCCAGGGTGAAGTCCTGGCCCTTCTTGGACGCCAGCTTGGAGGCCATCTTCTCGGCCTCTTCTTGGCTGAACGTCTTCTCCGCCTGCTCGATCAGGGTGAGGAGGTCACCCATGTCGAGGATGCGGGAGGCCATCCGGTCCGGGTGGAACGCGTCGAAGTCGTCGAGCTTCTCGCCGTTCGACGCGAACATGATCGGCTTGCCGGTGACCGAGGCGATCGACAGGGCCGCACCACCGCGGGCGTCACCGTCGAGCTTGGAGAGCACCACGCCGTCGAAGCCGACGCCGTCGCGGAACGACTCGGCCGTGTTGACCGCGTCCTGGCCGATCATCGCGTCGACGACGAAGAGGATCTCGTCGGGGCTGACGGCGTCGCGGATGTCCGCGGCCTGCTGCATCAGCTCCTGGTCGATACCGAGACGGCCGGCGGTGTCCACGATCACAATGTCGTGGACCTTGGTCTTCGCGAACTCCATCGAGTCCTTGGCGACCTTGACCGGGTCACCGACGCCATTGCCCGGCTCGGGGGCGTAGACGGCGACGCCCGCGCGCTCGGCGACCACGCTGAGCTGGTTCACCGCGTTCGGGCGCTGGAGGTCGGCGGCGACGAGGAGCGGGGAGTGGCCCTGGTCCTTGAGCCACTTGCCGAGCTTTCCGGCGAGCGTGGTCTTGCCCGCGCCCTGGAGACCCGCGAGCATGATCACGGTGGGCGGGTTCTTGGCGAACCGGAGGCGGCGGGTCTCGCCACCGAGGATCGTGACGAGCTCGTCGTTCACGATCTTCAGGACCTGCTGGGCGGGGTTGAGCGCCTTGGAGACCTCGCTCCCGAGCGCCCTCTCCTTGACGTTCTTGATGAACGTCCGGACGACGGGCAGGGCGACGTCGGCTTCGAGAAGCGCGATGCGGATTTCCCGGGCCGTGGCGTCGATGTCCGCCTCACTGAGGCGCCCCTTGCCGCGGAGGTTTTTGAACGTCGCGCTGAGGCGGTCGGAGAGGGTATCGAACACGGTGGCTTCGGTCCTCGGAGTCGGGGGCGTTTTGGGCTGCCCTCCAGGGTATCCGGCCCCGCAAGCGAATCGTCCCCGCCCGCTGCATTCAGCGTGCGGGGACGGAAACCCCGAGGGCCCGCAGCGGCGGGGAGCAGGCCCGGAAACTCTCCCGGATCGGCTTTCGGCGACCGGACCGCCCCCGCAGTGCGGGGATCACCTGTCCGCTCAACGCGCAAAACGACCGCGAGGTCACCCTCGCAGCGTCTCCTCCAGGGCGCGGGCCAGTGAGGCCGCCTCCGCCCCCGGCAGGGGCGCTCCCTTCGTTCCCGTCACGTAGAAGGCGTCCACGGCGTTCGCGCCGAGTGTGGAGACGTGCATGCTCCGCACCCGGACGTGCGCGTTCTCCAGGGCCCGCCCGATGCGGTGTAGCAGGCCCGGAGCGTCGTGGGCGCGGACCTCTATGACCGTGGCGTGGCGCGAGGCGGCCGGGGCGACCGTCACACGGGGCGGCGGCGCGACCGTGCCGCGGCGGCGCGGGTAGGCGGCGTCGCGTTCGGCGAGGCGCGCGGTGATGTCGAGGGAGCCGTCCAGGGCGCGTACGAGGTCGGCGCGCAGGCGGGCGGCCTGCGGCAGGGAGCCGTACTCCGCGGCGACCCGCCAGTTGAGCAGCAGGACCGAGCCCTCGACACCGTCGGGCAGGTCCAGGGCGCGCAGCTCGGCGGTGCGGACGGTCAGCCGGTGCATGGCGAGGACGCCGGCCACCGAGGGGAGCACGCCGGGCTGGTCCGGGACCGCGATGAGCAGTTCCACACCGAGCGGTTCCGGGTCGTCCGGGACGGTGGTGGGTTCGGCGTCGGTGTCGACCGGTTCCGTCTGTGCGCGCAGCGCCAGGACGGGCCCGCCGGTGCGGCACGCCTCGACCGCGAGGCGTTCCTGCTCGGCGGTCGGCGCGGCGGCCTCGGGCTCCTCCGGCGCGTCCCCGGCGAGGACGGCCGAGACCCGCTTGACCAGGTCGGCGACGAGGGAGCCGCGCCAGGAGGACCAGGCCGCGGGCCCGGTGGCCAGCGCGTCCGCCTCCGTGAGCGCGTGCAGCAGTTCCAGGGTGCCCTGCGATCCGACGGCCTCGGCGACCGAGCGGACGGTGGCCGGATCCTCCAGGTCACGCCGGGTCGCGGTGTCGACGAGCAGCAGATGGTGGCGTACGAGGGTGGCGAGCACCGCCACGTCCGTGCGGTCGAAGCCGATGCGGGCGGCCACGTCGCGGGCGATGATCTCGCCCGCCACGGAGTGGTCGCCGGGCCAGCCCTTGCCGATGTCGTGCAGGAGGGCGGAGACGAGCAGGAGGTCGGGGCGGCCGACGCGGCGGGTCAGTTCGGAGGCCCGGACGGCGGTCTCGATGAGGTGGCGGTCGACGGTCCAGATGTGGACGGCGTTGCGCTGCGGGCGGCAGCGCACCCGCTCCCAGTCGGGCAGCAGCCGGGTGATCAGCCCTTCCGCCTCCAGTGCCTCCCAGACCTCGATGGTCGGGCGGCCCGAGCCGAGGAGCGTGACGAGGTGTTGGCGCGCCTCGGCGGGCCAGGGCGCGGGAAGGGGACGCGCGACGGCGGCCATGCGCCGTACGGCGTGCAGGGACAGCGGGAGATCCGCCTGCGCGGCCGCGGCGGCCGCACGGAGCGGGAGCACGGGGTCGCGTTCGGGACGCGCGGTGCGGGCGAGCCCCACCTCGCCGTCCTGCTCGACCACGCCCTCGGCGAGGGGGGACCGCTCGGCGGCCGGCTTGCCGCCACCCAGCATGGCGCGCAGCCGCGGACGCACGGCACGCGACCGCAGTACGCGCCCGACCTCACGCCAGGTGACGTCACTGGCGTACGACACGACGCGCGCGGCTTCGTAGACCTGGCGCAGCAGCGTGTCGGCGTCCAGCAGACCGAGTTCGGCGGCGACCTGGTCCTGTTCCTGGAGCGCGAGACGGTCGGTGGCACGCCCGGTGGCGAGGTGCAGGGCGTCACGGACGTCCAGCAGTCTGCGGCGGGCGTCGGAGAGGCCTTCGCGGGGTGCGTCGGCGAGCCAGGACGCGGCGACGGCGCGCAGTGCGGTGGCGTCGCGCAGTCCGCCGCGGGCTTCCTTCAGGTCCGGTTCGAGGAGGTACTGGAGTTCGCCCTGGCGTTCGGCGCGCTCCGCGCACAGCTCCTGGAGTTCGGGCAGCCGCTTGGGCGCCTGGTTGCGCCAGTCGGCGAGGACGGCCGTACGCAATCCGGCGGTGAGACCGAGGTCACCCGCGATATGGCGGGCGTCGAGGAGGCCGAGCTGGACCTTGAGGTCGTCGGCGGCGGTCTTGCGGGCCTCGGCCGGCGTACGGACCGAGTGGTCGAGGTCGAGGCCCAGGTCCCAGACGGGGTACCAGATGCGGTCGGCGAGCGCGGCGACGGCTCCTGAGTCGGCGCCGTCGTGCAGGAGGAGCAGGTCCAGGTCGCTGCGGGGGGAGAGCTCACCGCGGCCGTAGCCGCCGACGGCGACGAGCGAGACTCCGCGCAGGCTCTCGGATCCGGCGGTGAACAGGCCGGTCAGCCAGTCGTCCGTCAGTTCGGCGAGGGCGGCACGGCGCGGCGGCCCGGACCGCGCCCCCTCTTGGAGGAGGCGCAGCCGGGCCGCCGCATAGCCGCTGGGTCCCGAGTCCTCTGCTTCCACTCGCGTGTCCGTACTCGTCACCCAGCGACTCCTGTCTTTCTTCTGGCGGGCCGGTCCCGTCAGAGCGCGTCCGGGCCGCGCTCGCCGGTCCGGACCCGTACGGCCGTATCGACCGGGATGGACCACACCTTGCCGTCACCGATCTTGCCGGTACGGGCCGCCTTCACGACGATGTCGATGAGCTGTTCGGCGTCGTCGTCCTCGACCAGCACCTCTATGCGGATCTTGGGGACGAGGTCGACGGTGTACTCGGCACCGCGGTAGACCTCGGTGTGTCCCCGCTGCCGACCGTAGCCGCTCGCTTCGGTGACCGTCAGTCCGTGAACCCCGAAGGCCTGCAGGGCCTCCTTGATCTCGTCGAGCCGGTGAGGCTTCACGACGGCGGTGATGAGCTTCATGCGTCCACCTTCTTGGCATCCGCGTCGGCCGGGGCGGGCGCGGCGGTCCGGGCGGTGCCGCCGCCGGCACCGCTGAAGTCGTATGCGGTCTCGGCGTGCTGGGCCTGGTCGATGCCGGAGATCTCCTCGTCCTCGGTGACCCGCATACCCATGGTCTTGTCGAGGATGAAGGCGAGGATCGCGGAGACGACCAGCGAGTAGCCGAGGACGGCGAAGACCGCGGCGCACTGCTTCCAGAACTGGGTCAGGCCGCCGCCGTAGAAGAGGCCCTGGGCCGCGGACTGGCCCTTGCCGCTGGCGAAGAAGCCGATGAGCAGGGAACCGATGACACCGCCGACCAGGTGAACACCGACGACGTCCAGGGAGTCGTCGTAGCCGAACCGGTACTTCAGGCCCACGGCCATGGCGCACAGGACACCGGCGATCGCGCCGACGGCGATCGCGCCGAGCGGGGAGACACAGCCACCGGACGGGGTGATGGCGACCAGACCGGCGACCGCGCCGGAGGCGGCGCCCAGCGTGGTGAACGCGCCGTGCCGGATCTTCTCGTAGATGAGCCAGGCCAGCATGGCGGCCGCCGTGGCGACCTGCGTGTTGACGAACATCAGCGCGCCGACGCCGTCGTCGTTGCCGAGCCACGAGCCGGCGTTGAATCCGAACCAGCCGAACCACAGCAGACCGGAGCCGAGCATCACCAGCGGAAGGCTGTGCGGGCGCATCGGGTCCTTCTTGAAGCCGACGCGCTTGCCGATGACCAGGATCACACCGAGCGCCGCGGCGCCCGCGTTGATGTGGACCGCCGTACCACCGGCGAAGTCGATCACGCCGAGGTCGAAGGCCCAGCCGCCGGTCCCCCACACCCAGTGGGCGACCGGGAAGTAGACGAGCGTGGCCCAGAGCGTGATGAACAGCGACCACGCCGTGAACTTCACGCGGTCCGCGAGCGCACCGCTTATCAGCGCGGGCGTGATGATCGCGAACATCATCTGGAAGACCATGAAGACGAACACCGGGATGGTGTAGCCGGGCCAGAGCTGCGTCAGGCCGATGTCGCTGAGGCCGACCCAGTCCGAGGTCCAGCCGATGAACGATCCCTTGTCGGTGCCGAAGGCGAGGGAGAAGCCGTACAGCACCCACAGGATGGTGACGATCCCCATGCTGATGAAACTCATCATCAGCATGTTGAGGGTGCTCTTGACGCGGACCATGCCTCCGTAGAAGAAGGCGAGTCCGGGCGTCATGATGAGCACCAGGGCGGAACAGATGAGCATGAACCCTGTGTTTGCAGCAGACAGCTTGGGTGCCTCTGCGGCAAGGGTGATGGCTGGTGCCATCGGCGTCTCCTCGTCGTTGGTACGGCCCCGTGCGGGCGAAGCCTGAGTGGTCGTGAGGGGTGGGCCGGTTATGCGCCATGAGATTGACGCAGCGCCGTTTCCGTGGAAGCCCCTCGATGTTTCGCACCAGTGACGAAGGCGCTCTGCGTGTTACGCATTCATGAACTGCCGGATTGTGGTCGAACCGATCGTTATCGTGACGCAACCTCCGACAGGGCGCTCGCGACCTGTCCGACGAGGACGGCCGCGACCGCCGTGTGAGGCATCCCCACGGTGACCAGCCACATCCGCGAGAGCCAGGCCGGCCGGGGCCGCATACAGCAGAACCGGCCACGGTCGGCCGTCCGATGACCTGGCATGGGGGAGCCGAGTCGGGCAGTTCGGGACGACCGGCCGCAGCCGGGGTACTGGGCAAGGCCGCTCGGGCGGCCCGGTGTCAGACCGCCTCGGCGGTCTCGGGCAGGTCAACGGCCAGCTGGTCGGTGAGGTCGATGACCTCGGCGAGGTCCCCGAAATCGCGGACCGCGGTGTCGACCGTCTTTCGGATACGAGTGTTGACGCGCTCCGAGCGCACCTTCTTGCCGATCCTCAGGGCTTCCTTGGCCAGGACCGCACTCCGCTCGGGCTCACGCTGCAGAAGGTGCACGGTGGCCATGCCGATGAGGTTGAGTGCGTACGAACGCTGGTGCTCGGAATCCTTGCCGAAGCGGTCGACCGCCTCCTGCATCAGGGGCTCGGCCATGGAGGCGTACGTGGGGCTGCGCCCGGCGACATAGGCGAGGTCGCGGTAGGAGTGCGAATTCTCGCCGTACAGCTCGGCCTTGGAGAAGAAGCGGATCCAGTCGGGGTCCGGGTCGTCCCACTCGTGCACGTCGGCGAAGGTGTCCTCGGCCATCCGGACGGCCCGCTTGCACTTTCCGGGCTGGCCCATGTTCGCGTAGGCGCGGGCCTCCATCGCATACAGCATCGACTGGGTGCGCGGGCTCGCGCAGTCGCGGCTGCCGTACTGCGCGAGATGGATCAGTTCCAGCGCGTCCTCGGGCCGCCCGAGGTGAATCATCTGGCGGCTCATGCTGGAGAGGATGTACGAGCCGAGCGGTTTGTCGCCCGCCTCCTTCGAGGCGTGCAGGGCGAGCACGAAGTACTTCTGCGCGGTGGGCTGGAGGCCCACGTCGTAGCTCATCCAGCCCGCCAGCTCGGCCAGTTCGGCGGCGACCTTGAACAGGCGCTTGCCGGTGGCGGCGGGCTGCGGCTCCTGGAGGAGGTCCGTCACCTCGTGCAACTGGCCGACGACCGCCTTGCGGCGCAGTCCGCCGCCGCACTGGGCGTCCCACTGACGGAACATCACGGTGGTGGACTCCAGGAGGTCCAGCTCCGGTTGGGAGAGCCGGCCGCCGCGGCGCGTCGAGGCCTGCGGCTCCGGCTCCTCGTACGACGCCATGGGTGTGGGGACGAGCCAGCGCTGCATGGGCTCGATGAGGGCCGGGCCCGCGGAGAGCGCCAGCGAGCTGCCGAGGAAGCCGCGCCGCGCCAACATCAGGTCGCTGCGCGAGTATTCACTGATCAGCGCGACGGTCTGGGGGCCCGTCCACGGCAGGTCGATGCCGGACACGGAGGGTGCCTGGTGGGCCGCGCGCAGACCGAGGTCCTCCACGGCGACGACACAGCCGAACCGCTCGGAGAACAGCTCCGACAGGATCCGCGGGATCGGCTCGCGCGGGTTCTCCCCGTCCAGCCAGCGGCGCACCCGCGAGGTGTCCGTCGAAATGTGGTTGGCCCCCAACTGGCGTGCCCTGCGGTTCACTTGACGAGCGAGCTCGCCCTTCGACCAGCCACTGCGCACAAACCACGAGCCGAGCAGCTCGTTGGGGCGCTTGTCAGCGTTCGTCCCGCCTCCGCCGTTGCCGCCCACTGGAACGCCCCCACTCCCCGAGACCACTTGTCGCCGCTCTGCGCCAAGCCCTATCAGAATGCCGGTAAATACGGCCGCGCGTCCGGCGGTTCTCACCCTTCGAACGGCAAACCGGCTTGCCCTTGGCATACCCACGAGTACAGGCAACCCCAGGACTCGTGCACACAAAGTAATCCTACGATCACGCGTCCAACCATGGCGATCCATGAAACGCCACCATTCGCCACCCCTTCGAATGAACTCCGCGCGCGCTGCTCGCGATTCACTTGACACGGAACGACCACGGGTGGACAGAGAGGTGCACTCCAGGGCGCACGGAACTGAGCGCACCACCCCGCACACCACAAGGCGCCGCCTGGATCGCGCGAAACCGGGCAGCCAGGAACAGAGGGTGACAATCCGGTTCCATCACGTAACCACCGGCGCATCGGACCCGTTGGAGGGGGCATGGGCTTCACGATCGGCAGTAGTCGGGCGATGCGCGACATCCGGACCGGCGCTCGTCGCCGCGGCCGCTCGTCGGAGGGCACCGCCGTCGCCGCGTTCACCGGACTGTGGGGATGGGACGTGGTCCCTGGTGCCCGAGCCGCCGCGGGGGCGTGCTCGTGCGGCAGGGCCGACTGCGCCGCGCCGGGTGCGCACCCCCTGGGCTTCGCACCGACGATCCCGGCCGGCGCGACACTGAACGAGGCGACCGGTATCTGGTCCGAGTTCCCGGGTGCCGCGGTGATGCTGCCGGTCGGCCGGGCGTTCGACGTGATCGAGGTGGCCGAGCCGGCCGGGCGCCGCGCGCTCGTCCGCCTGGAACGCATGGGCCTCCCCCTCGGCCCGGTCACGGCCACCGCGGACGGCCGCGCCCAGTTCTTCGTCTCCCCCGGTTCCGCCGCCGAGCTTCCCGAGCTCCTCTACCGGATGGGCTGGGACGACGCCTCTCTGGACCTGCACGGCCTGGGTCCGGGCACGTTCATCACCGCCCCGCCCTCCGACCGCGCGGGACTCGGCCCGGTCTGCTGGCTGCGCTCCCCCGCCCTCGACTCGGCCACGAAGCCACCCCCGGCCCGGCTGCTGCTCGGCACGCTCGCCTACGTGGCACACCGTTCGCGGGCCTGAATCACTCCACGGAGGACCAGCCGCCGCCTCGCCGCACGGCGGCCGACTCCGTCGACGGCGCCACCCGGACAGGACGAAGCGCCCGTCCCCCGACAGTGCTGTGGGGGCGGGCGCTTCTTCGGGCACCTACGCGTTCGCGCGGGTGGTCACTCTCCGATAAGGGCGTCAACGAACGCCTCCGGCTCGAACGGCGCCAGGTCGTCCGCGCCCTCGCCGAGCCCCACCAGCTTGACCGGGACGCCCAGCTCGCGCTGCACCGCGATGACGATGCCGCCCTTCGCCGTGCCGTCGAGCTTGGTCAGCACGATGCCGGTGATCTCCACGACCTCGGCGAACACGCGCGCCTGGACCAGACCGTTCTGGCCGGTGGTCGCGTCGAGGACCAGCAGCACCTCGTCGAGCGGCGCGTGCTTCTCGACGACGCGCTTGACCTTGCCGAGCTCGTCCATGAGACCGGTCTTGGTGTGGAGCCGGCCTGCGGTGTCGATGAGGACGACGTCGGCGCCCTCCGCAATGCCCTCCTTGACCGCGTCGAACGCGATCGAGGCGGGGTCGCCGCCCTCGGGGCCGCGGACGGTGCGGGCGCCCACGCGCTCGCCCCAGGTCTGGAGCTGGTCGGCCGCGGCGGCGCGGAAGGTGTCGGCCGCGCCCAGCACGACGTTCTTGCCGTCGGCGACGAGCACGCGCGCGAGCTTGCCGGTGGTGGTGGTCTTACCGGTGCCGTTCACGCCGACGACCATCACGATGCCCGGGGTGTCGAGGTTCGAGTCGGTCTTGACCTCGCGGTCGAATTCCGGGACGAGCAGCGTGAGCAGCTCCTCGCGCAGCAGGCCGCGCAGTTCGACCGGCGTCCGGGTGCCGAGCACCTTCACGCGCTCGCGCAGCCGCTCGACCAGCTCCTGGGTGGGCTGCACACCGACGTCGGCGACGAGCAGCGTGTCCTCGATCTCCTCCCAGGTCTCCTCGTCGAGGTGCTCGCGCGAGAGCAGCGTGAGCAGCCCCTTGCCGAGCGCGTTCTGCGAGCGGGAGAGCCGGGTGCGCAGGCGCACCAGACGGCCGGCGGTCGGTTCCGGGATCTCGATCGCGGGGACGGCCGGAGGTTCCTCGACGGCGACCGGCGCGGCGGCCGAGCCCTCGGGGAGATCCACCTCCTCTATCGTGCGGCGCGGTTCGTCGTGCGGCGCTTCGGCCTCGTCGCCGACGTGCGGTTCGGCCGGAGGCGCGGTGATGTCGGGGGCGGCGGGGGGCGGCGGGGGCAGCTGCTTCCGCTTGCGACTGCCGACGACGAGCCCACCGAGCGCGCCGATCACCACCACGGCGATGACTACAGCAAGGATGATGGTTTCCATAACAGCCCCAGTATCAGCCATCCCCCGCGCGGGAGGCTTTTCCCCCCACGCAGGGGAACTCTTGTAGTTTTGTACGAACACTTGGCGCTCCGGGGCGAACCCGGGCGCCCCCGCGCAGCTCCGGGAGCGCGCGGTACGCGCCGGTGGGCGCGGGCCACGAACGGCACCCCCTCCGAGCCCTTCGATCCGACCGGCGCTCCGGCCCGGCCCCGGCGTCCGCCGCTATGGCAACCTGACGCACCGTCAGCTACCGTCCCCCCTCCACACACGAAGGGGGGCCTCCCATGCCCGTAACGGTCGTGCGCTTCAACCTCGTCGAACCCGACGCCACCCCCGCCTCGCTCAGTGCCCGGTACCAGGCGGCCGTCGAGATGGCCACGTACGCCGACGACCGCGGGATCACCACGGTGCAGACCGAGGAGCACCACGGAGTCACCAACAACTGGCTGCCCTCGCCGTTCGCGTTCGCGGGCGCGGTCTTCGGGGCGACCCGGCGCCTCGCGGTCACCGTCTCGGCGGTCATCGGCCCGCTGCACGACCCGCTGCGTCTCGCCGAGGACATCGCCGTACTGGATCTGCTCAGCGGTGGTCGCCTGGTGACCGTGGCCGGCATCGGCTACCGGCCCGAGGAGTACGCGCTCTTCGACGTCGACTGGAAGCGGCGCGGTGAGCTCCAGGACGAGCTCCTGGAGACGGTGCTGAAGGCGTGGACCGGCGAGGAGTTCACCTATCGGGGCCGCACGGTACGGGTCACCCCGCGTCCGTTCTCGGATCCGCACCCCCTGCTGCTGGTGGGCGGTTCCTCCAGGGCGGCGGCCCAGCGCGCCGCCCGGCTCGGGCTGCCGTTCTTCCCGAGCGCGCACCTGCCCGAGCTGGAGGCCTACTACAAGGAGCGGCTCATCGAGTACGGCACCGAGGGCTGGACCATGATGCCCGGCGCCGAGACGCCACTGCTGCACATCGCCGAGGATCCGGACCGGGCCTGGGCCGCGTACGGCTCCCACTTCCTGCACGAGGCGCGGACGTACGCCTCCTGGCAGTCCGGCGACATCCGCTCGGCGGTGAAGTCGGCGGCCACGACGGTCGAGGAGCTGCGCGCCGAGGGCGTCTACCGCATCCTGACGCCCGACCAGTGCGTGGCGCAGGGCCTCGACAGTCTCGTGCTGCATCCGCTGTCCGGCGGGATGCCCGTGGACGAGGGCTGGCGCAGTCTGCAGCTGTTCTGCGAAGGCGTGCTGCCCCGGCTCGATTGACCTGACGGTCCGAGCCGGGGCGGCACGCCCTCTTCACGAGTACGAGGAGAGGGGCAGCGGGGACTTGGCCCTTCTCCCCGAGTTCCGGGGAGTCACCGGGGCTCGCGAGGGGCCGCCGGTGACGCGGGCTGCTAGCCCATCTCCTCCAGCGTCTTGCCCTTCGTCTCCTTGACGAACTTGAGCACGAAGGGGATGGAGAGCACGGCGAAGAACGTGTAGATCACATAGGTGCCGGACAGGTTCCAGTCGGCCAGCGACGGGAAGCTCGCGGTGATGGCCCAGTTGGCCATCCACTGCGCGGAGGCGGCGACACCGAGCGCGGCGGCGCGGATGTGGTTCGGGAACATCTCGCCCAGGAAGACCCAGACCACGACACCCCAGGAGAGGGCGAAGAAGAGGACGAAGACGTGGGCGGCGATCAGGGCGACCCAGCCCTGGGTGGCCGGCAGCTTGCCGTCGACCAGGTCGTAGGAGAAGGCCCAGGCCTCCGCGCCGAGACCGATGGCCATACCCACCGAGCCGATGAGGGCGAGCGGCTTACGGCCGATGCGGTCCACGAAGATCATGGCGATCACGGTGCCGATGATGTTGATGATCGACGTGGTGAACGAGTAGAAGAACGAGTCCGTCGGGTCGACGCCGACCGACTGCCACAGCGTCGCGGAGTAGTAGAACGCGATGTTGATGCCGACGAACTGCTGGAAGACCGAGAGGCCGATACCGACCCAGACGATCGGCTTGAAGAAGACGGTCCCGCCAAGCAGGTCCTTGAAGGTCGACTTGTGTTCGCGCTTCATGGCGTGCTCGATCTCGGCGACACGGGCGTCCAGATCGATCTTGTCGCCCTCGACCTCCTTGAGCACCTCACGGGCACGGTCCCTGCGGCCGACCTCGAGCAGGAAGCGCGGCGACTCGGGGATGGCGAAGGAGAGCAGACCGTAGAGGACGGCCGGGATGACCATGACGCCGAGCATGACCTGCCAGGCTTCCAGGCCCATGAGCTCGCCCCGCTGTTCGCCTCCGGCGGCGTTCAGGATCGCGTAGTTGACGAGCTGCGAGATGGCGATGCCGACGACGATCGCGGCCTGCTGGAACGAGCCGAGCCGTCCGCGGTACGCGGCCGGGGAGACCTCGGCGATGTAGGCGGGGCCGATGACGGAGGCCATGCCGATGGCGAAACCGCCCACGATGCGCCAGAAGGCGAGGTCCCACAGCGCGAAGGGCAGCGCCGAGCCGATGGCGCTGATGGTGAAGAGCGTCGCGGAGATCTGCATGCAGCGGATGCGGCCGATGCGGTCGGCCATGCGGCCGGCGGTCGCGGCGCCGATGGCGCAGCCGATCAGGGCGATGGCGATGACCTGGGCCAGGGCGGCGGAGCCGATGTCGTAGCGGCTCCGGATGGCCTCGACGGCGCCGTTGATCACGGCACTGTCGTAGCCGAACAGGAAGCCGCCCATGGCGGCCGCCGCCGCGATGAAGATGACATGCCCGAGATGTTCGGGGTGAGCCAACTTGGCTTCTGACTTAGGTGCCTGCGATGCGCTGGTCACGTAAAACTCCTCGGGCCACCGGCCTCGCTGCCGGGGGTGGGGGGCGAAACCCTTCGCTGGTGGTACCAGTGGCGCACATGTTCACGTGGGCCACCACCTGAAGGTAAAAGCAACGTCGGAGAGACTATGCCTTCAAGTTTCGAAGTCAAACTTGACTACTTGTGAAATTACGAGCCCGATGTGACGAAGTTGTATTCAAGACTTGAACATCGAGTGCCCGAATGGTCCACCACGGTCACCGTGCGCACCGGGTCGCGCCGTCATTCCGCCGTGTCGAATCAGTGGAATCCGCAGCGTGTCGGCTTGCCCGTGGCCGACCCCGCGGGCGATCGAGCCCGTCAGGCCCCCGGCTCGGGCGGTGTCCGCGAGGGCTGTTCCGGCGGACCGATCCTGAGCGCGGCGCCCGGCTGTGACGCGCGGAACACCGCGGGCGGCCCCAGGGGTACACCCGCGCGAACCCCCTCCGTGCCGTGTTCGCGTTGCCCGTGACGGCCCGAGCGGCGAGGATCCGGTCATGCCGCCCACGACGGTCGTCAACCTCAAGGGTCACCGCGACGATCCCGCGTACGCCGATGTGGTGTACGTCGGCCGCCCCATGCACCGGGGCGGCTGGCACCTGACCGGGTCCCCGCTGGCGAGTCCGTTCCGCCCGGGGCACGACGGCAGCCGGGAGGAGGTCGTCGAGATGTACCGCGCCTATCTGCTGGCGCGTCCGGAGCTGCTGGCCCGGCTGCCCGCCCTGCGCGGCCACCGGCTCGGCTGCTGGTGCGTCCCCGAGCGCTGCCACGCGGAGGTGCTCGCCGAACTCGCCGACGAGGGCGTCGGCGCGGACCTGCCGGAGCCGGACGGGCCGTAGACCCACGGCATCGGGTGGGTACGGGGTACGGGCACGGGCGCACGGGGCGTGCGGTGGGCGTCAACCGGCCCGGGCGCCGAGCGCACGGAGCGCGCGTGGGCGTCAGCCGGCACGGGCGCCGAGCGCACGGAGCAGGCATCGGGGCGTCAGCCGGCACGGACTCCGGGCGCACAGGGTGCGCGCCCGGGCGTCAGCGCAGTCGCTGGCTGATGACCTTCGAGACGCCGTCGCCCTGCATGGAGACGCCGTACAGGGCGTCGGCGACCTCCATCGTGCGCTTCTGGTGCGTGATCACGATCAGCTGGGAAGCCTCCTGCAGCTCCTGCATGATCCTGATCAGCCGCTGGAGGTTGGTGTCGTCAAGCGCCGCCTCGACCTCGTCCATCACATAGAACGGACTGGGGCGCGCCTTGAAGATCGACACGAGGAGCGCGACGGCGGTCAGCGACCGCTCGCCGCCGGAGAGCAGGCTGAGCCGCTTCACCTTCTTGCCCGGCGGTCTGGCCTCCACGTCGACACCCGTGGTGAGCATGTTGTCGGGGTCGGTCAGGATGAGCCGTCCGTCCCCGCCCGGGAACAGCCGGCTGAAGACGCCCTCGAACTCCCGGGCGGTGTCCCGGTATGCCTCGGTGAAGACCTGCTCGACGCGCTCGTCGACCTCCTTCACCACCTGGAGAAGATCGGCGCGTGTCTTCTTGAGGTCCTCCAGCTGCTCGCTGAGGAACTTGTGGCGCTCCTCCAGCGCGGCGAACTCCTCCAGGGCGAGCGGATTGACCTTGCCGAGCTGCTGGTACGCCCGTTCGGCCGACTTGAGCCGCTTCTCCTGCTCGGCACGGTGGAACTGCCGGGGCTGGTTGCGCGGGTGTTCCGGGTCCTCGGGCAGTTCCTCGCCCTCGGCGGGCAGCGACGGCGGTACGAGCTGATCGGGGCCGTAGTCCGCGACCAGTCCCGCCGGCTCGACGCCGAGTTCGTCCAGCGCCTTCGCCTCCAGCTGCTCTATGCGCATCCGCTTCTCCGCGCCGAGCACCTCGCCCCGGTGCACCGAGTCGGTGAGCTTGTCGAGCTCCGCCTTGAGGTCGCGGCCCTGGCTCCGCGCGGTCACGAGCTCCTGCTCGCGGCGGGCCTTGGCGCTGTCGGCGGCGGTGCGCTCCTCCTCCGCCCGGGCGAGCGAGACCTCGACGTGCGCGAGCAGCTGCCGCGCACCGGAGGCGACGGCCTCGGCGACGGCCGCCTCGTGGCGCAGCCGGGCACGGCGCTGCTCGGCACGCGCGCGTGCCTCGCGTTCGGCACGGGCGGCCCGGTCGAGCGAGTCGGCCCGTCCGGCCAGTCCCTTGACCCGCTCCTCGTGCGTACGCACCTGGAGCCGGGCCTCCATCTCCGTCTGCCGCGCGTTGGCGCCGTCGGCGGCGAGCCGGTCCCGTACCGAGGTGTCGGGTTCCTCCTCGACCGGCATCTCCTCGGCCACGGCGAGCCGTTCGGCCAGTTCCTCGGCCTCCTCAACGGCCCGGTCGAGCGCCTCCTGCGCGCGGGCTGCGGCCGCGGTGCTCCGCTCCGCCTCCCCCGCGGCGCCCCGCGCCTGCCCGGCCAGCCGTCCGAGCTGCTGCGCGACCGACGACTTCTCCCGCTCGGCGGCCCGCCGCCGCTCCCCCAGCTCCTCGACGAGCGCGGCCCGCTCCGTGCGCAGTTCGGTCGCCAGGCGCTGCGCCTCGGTCAACTCGTCGCAGCGGACGGCCAGTTCCTCGAGCTCGGCCGCAGCCTCGTCCACCGAGGCCTGCACTTCGAGCAGACTGGGCGCCCCGGCGGACCCGCCGTGCGCGAAGTGCGCCCCGAGCAGGTCGCCCTCGGCGGTCACCGCGGTGAGTGCGGGCCGCGCGTAGACCAGATCCTCGGCCTCTTCGAGGGTCCCGACGACGACGATCCCGCGCAGCAGCCGCCGTACGGCGGGCATCAGCTCGGCGGGACCCCGGACGAGATCGGCGGCGTACGGAGGCCTGTCGCTCCGCTCCCCGTGCAGGTCCTGGTCCTGGTCGCGGTCCTTGTCCTGGTCCCCGTCATGAAGGCGTACGTCCATGGAGGCGCCGTTCGCCGGTCCGGCGGCGGCGTGGGGTTCCTCGGGCGCTCCGGCGAGCAGCAGCGCAGCCCGTCCCGCGTCCTGCTTGCGCAGCAGACGGATGGCCTCGGCCGCCGAGGCGGGAGTGGTGACCGCGATGGCGTCCGCGGCCGCGCCGAACGCGGCGGCGAGCGGGACCTCGAAGCCGGGGGTGACCGACAGCAGTCCGGCGGCGGGACCCAGCACCCCGGTGAGCCGGTCCGTGGCACCGAGGAGGACTCCCGTGCCGTCCTTGCGCCGCAGGCCGAGGGCCAGCGCCTCGCGGCGGGCCTGGGTGGCGGCCCGCTTGCGTTCGGCCGAGGTGGCCGCCTCGCGGGCCGCGGTCAGCGCGGCCTCGGCGTCGGACAGGGCCCGCCTGGCCGCCTCGTGCTGTTCCGTGAGGTCGGCGTCGTCCGCGTCGAGGCCGTCGACCTCGGCCTTCAGCTGCTCGTACTCCTCCTGGGCCATGACCGCGCGCTCCTGGGCCTCGTCGCGGGCGGCGGCGAGGCGTTCGATCTCGGCCTGCGCGGAGGCGGCGCGTGAACGGGCGGCGTTGACCTGTCCATTGAGGCGGGCGAGGCCCTCGCGGCGGTCGGCGATGGCGCGGGCCACGTCCTTGAGACGGCGTTCCTCGACGGTGAGTTCGCGCTCCAGTTCGGCGCGGTGCGCGACGGTGTCCTCCAGGGCCCGCTCGGCCGCCTCCAGGGCCGCTTCGAGTTCGGCCTCCTGCTCACGGATCCGCGCGGCCTCGCGCTCCATGTCCTCGGGGTCGCGTCCGCGCCGTTCCTCGGCGGGCACCGAGGTGGCGCTCTTCACGCGCGCGTCGGCCAGCGAGATCGTGCCGCGCACCCGCTCGGCGAGCTGGGAGAGTTCGTACCAGGTCTGCTGTGCGCGCTGGAGGCGCGGCGTCAGCTGCCGTACCTCGTCCTCCAGCAGGGCCTCCCGCTGGAGCGCCTTCTTCAGCTCGGCCTCGGCTGTTTCCTTGCGCTGCTTGAGCGCTGCCTCGTCGGCGATCTCGGACTGGAGCGCCCCCCGCAGGCGCACGAGGTCGTCGGCGAGGAGGCGCAGCCGGGCGTCGCGCAGGTCGGCCTGGATGACGGCGGCGCGGCGTGCCACGGCGGCCTGCCTGCCGAGCGGCTTCAACTGGCGCCGCAGCTCGTCCGTGAGGTCCTGGACGCGCGCCATGTTCGCCTTCATGGCGTCCAGCTTCCGTAGCGCCTTCTCCTTGCGCTTGCGGTGCTTGAGGACGCCCGCCGCCTCCTCGATGAAGGCGCGGCGGCCCATCGGATCGGCGTGCAGGACGGAGTCGAGCTGGCCCTGTCCGACGATGACGTGCATCTCACGGCCGATGCCGGAGTCGGACAACAGCTCCTGGATGTCGAGCAGTCGGCAGGTGTCGCCGTTGATCTGGTACTCGCTGCCGCCGTTGCGGAACATGATCCGCGTGATGGTGACCTCGGCGTACTCGATGGGCAGGGCCCCGTCGGAGTTGTCGATGGTGAGGGAGACCTCGGCACGGCCGAGCGGCGGACGCCCGGTGGTGCCGGCGAAGATGACGTCCTCCATCTTGCCGCCGCGCAGCGACTTGGCCCCCTGCTCGCCCATGACCCAGCTGAGCGCGTCCACGACGTTGGACTTGCCCGAACCGTTGGGGCCCACGACACAGGTGATGCCCGGCTCGAACCGCAGCGTTGTCGCGGAGGCGAACGACTTGAACCCGCGCAGGGTCAGGGCCTTGAGGTGCACGCCGCTGGACTCTACCTTTCGGGCCGGTCTCACTCCATGAACGCGCGGTTTCGCCCATGAACGCGCAGGGCACACCAGACGTTAAAGAGGGGGAAGGGTGTTCGGGGGAAAGAAAGAAGGGACGCCTAAGGGCGTCCCTTGCAAATCTGACAACTTAGCGGTTGATTCGGGCTGCCCAACCACTGCTGTCGTGGTGCGGTGCAGTGGTCAGGTGAGCGCAGGCTCCGCCTGGGGTACGTCGATGCTCTCGAGAAGCGAATCGTGAGAAGCGGCAGCCGCGAGCGCGTCGTTCTCGGCCTGGATCCGTACAAGCTCGGATTCGAGGTCCTGGACGCGCTGCTGGAGCCGTCGCATCTCGGCAATGAGTCGCGGGTCGGAACCGCCGACGTAACCGAGAAGCGCCTTTGCCATGATGGATGGTCCTCCACACTGAGTGACCGACCGAAGCGGTGTGGGTCGTGAGGGAATCGCACCCGCGATGCTTGACACTGCTGATGTCGTGCTGCCGTTCCACATGCCAAACAGCTAAGGTGCGCGGGGCTTTCAGCGTCTCACCAAAAAGTTTGACGGTCAACACGATCACGCCCCGTATCGGCGGGCAACCCACTGTCGCGCGGCTTCTGAAACGGCGGCGCGGCGACTCCTGCGGGGCCCTCAGGGCGTCGAGATCATCGTTACCTCGGGAGCCTGCCACTTCGAGCCGTTCTTGGCAACCACCAGGCCGTTTCCGCTACTGACGGGTGCCGGTGGCATACGCCGTGACATCTTTTCGGGGCTTTCGAGGCCGTCATCGTCACCGGATGGCGAAGCCGTCGTAGATCCCCCGGGGCGTGTCCCAGATCTCAGTGACTCCGTCGACCCGGCCGGGCGTGTCGTCTCCCTGGAGCCAGTCGAGCAGACTCTGACAGCCGGCCCGGGAGCCCTCCGCGACGACCTGGACGCGTCCGTCGTCGAGATTGAGAGCAAAACCACTCAGCCCGCCGATCTCCAGCGCCTCGGCCCGCGTAAACCAGCGGAAACCCACACCTTGGACCCGTCCGCGCACCCAGACGACCAGCCGTACAACCTCGTTCATGGCTGCACGCTAACCGGACAATGTCTCGCGGAGCACATCCTCCCCTTGCGCCATGGGGTACCGTCCCGACCCAATGAGTCTCATTAGAAACTCACTCTTTCGGGTGAGGTTCGGGTGAGGATCGCTGACTCAAGATCGAGGAAGGCCCAAGAGATGGGACGCCACCGACGCTCCGACGCCGGCCGCGCCGCCACAGGGCGCGCCACCGGAGTCACAGATACGAGCGGTGCCCACACGGAAAGCTACGGCCCGGAGAACCTGTACGGCTACGCCGCCGTCGCCGATCTCCCGTCCGCGGCCTCCGCCCGCTCGCACCGCAAGAGGAAGGGCGCGACGCCGGTCCGTACGGGGCTGCTCGGCGTCTCCGCAGCCGTGGCCCTCGGCACCGTGGCCGTCGCGGCCGGTGTCCTGCCCGGCAGCGACAACTACGCGCTCGGCGGTGGCAGCAACAACTCCGACAGCGTTCAGGCCGCGAGCTCGCCGTCCAGCATCGACACCCAGCAGGGCGGCACCTCGGGCAGCGCGGACTCCCGCGACGACACGTCGACGAGCCGTGGCGCCAATCGCGCGACCACGCCCTCGACCGCCCCCTCGGCCCCCTCTTCTTCCGCCTCGTCGCCGGCGGCCGCTCCGACCACGGCGCAGCCGTCGACGGTGCCGACCGCCGAGCCCAGCGGGAAGACGAAGGCCCCCAAGGTCCCGAAGCCCTCCAAGACCGCCACCAAGGCGCCGGTCACCAAGGTCCCGGTGCACGTGTCCGCGGAGGCCGCTGCCGAGGCCGAGGTGATCAAGCTCGTCAACGACGAGCGGGCCAAGGTCGGCTGCAGCCCGGTGGCCGCTAACAGCGCCCTGTCGGACCTGGCCCAGACCTTCAGCGAGGACATGGCGGCGCGGGACTTCTTCGACCACACCGACCCGAGCGGGCTCACCCCCTGGGACCGTGCGGCGAAGACCGGGATCAGCAGCCTCGGCGGCGAGAACATAGCCCGCGGCCAGGCCGACGCGGCCGCCGTCATGGACGCCTGGATGAACAGCCCCGGCCACAAGGCCAACATCCTGAACTGCGACTTCAAGACCCTCGGCGTCGGAGTCCACTTCGCCACGGGCGGCCCTTGGTGGACGCAGGACTTCGGCTACTGAGGTAGCCGCGGATCACATGGCCGGCCCGCTCGGGGGGTCGGCCGTGGCAGTGTCTCCGGCTCGTTGTCCGGGCCGTGTCCGGGCCGTCGTCCGTCCTGACCGGTCCCGGCGCGCGACTCGAAGGGCGGCCCACTCCGGCGCTCCGTGCCCACCGCCGTTCCGTCCCCGGTGGCCAGGACGCCCAGCGCACAACGGCTAACCGGAAGTTAGTGCAACCCCCTGGGCGGCGCTGTGGCTGAGTATGCTGGTCGTATGGAATCGTCCGCGCAGATCACGGAGCGCGCCGGGAGTGACGAGGGCACCGTGTGCGCCGACGGCAAGGACCTCGCGTACAACGTGTTCGCCCGTGGTTGCCCGTCCCGGGGCACGCTGGAGCATGTCACCGGCCGCTGGGGCTCGCTCACGCTGGGAGCGCTGTACGACGGCACGTTCCGGTTCAACGAGCTGCGCCGCCGGGTCGACGGGGTCAGCGAGAAGATGCTCTCGCAGACCCTGCAGGCGCTGGAGCGCGACGGTCTGGTGCACCGCGACGCGCGTCCCACGAACCCGCCGCGCGTCGACTACACCCTCACGCCGCTGGGCCGCGAGGTCGCCGGGCGGCTGCTGACCCTCATCACGTTCGTCGAGGGCCGCATGGACGACGTCCTGGAGGCCCGCGGGCGCTACGACGAGACGCGCGCGGCCCGGCGCGAGGCGTAAGGGTCAGGCCGCAGGCGGAAGTCAGGCGCCGGGGCGGGGTGCCCGCTGGCAGCGCGGGCAGAAGTAGCTCGAGCGGTTCATCCAGGCCCGCCGGCGAATCGGCGTCCCGCAGCGGTGGCAGGGCTCCCCCTCGCGCCCGTACGCGTCGAGCGAGCGGTCGAAGTAGCCCGACTCGCCGTTGACGTTGACGTACAGGCTGTCGAAGCTGGTGCCGCCGACCGCGAGGGCGTCGTTCATGACGTCGCGGATGTGGCCGAGGAGTTCGGCGGTGCGCGGCCGGGTCATGGTCCCCGTCGGGCGTTCGTAGTGCAGCTTGGAGCGCCAGAGCGCCTCGTCCGCGTAGATGTTCCCGACGCCGCTGATCAGCGACTGGTCGAGCAGGGCGCGTTTGATCGTCGTACGGCGGGCCCGCAGCGCGGTGTGGAACGCGGCGTCGTCGAAGAGGGGGTCGAGCGGGTCGCGGGCGATGTGCGCGATGACGTCGGGAAGGCCGTCCGGAGTGTTCTCGTGCAGCGACAGCCCGCCGAACGTGCGCTGGTCGACGAAGCGCAGCTCGGTGCCCTGGGTGTCCTCGAAGCGGATGCGGATGCGCAGGTGCTTCTCCTCGGTGGCGTCCTCCGGCTGCACGAGGAGCTGGCCGCTCATACCGAGGTGCGCGAGCACGGAGTACGGCGAGTCGTCGAGCGGCAGCCACAGGTACTTGCCGCGGCGCATCGCCTCACCCACCCGGTGCCCGGCGAGTGCCTTCGCGAAGCCGTCGGGCCCCGCCAGATGCCGCCGCACGGCCCGCGGATGCCGTACGTCCACCGATTTCACGACCCGCCCGGTGACCCAGCGCTCCAACCCCCGCCGCACGACTTCGACTTCGGGCAGTTCGGGCACGGGACTCCTCCTGAGGGGCGGTCTGAGCGGTGATGCCGGAAGGGTACATCGCGCCCGACGGCGGCCGTCGACGAGCAGTCCGTCCCGGCCCAGCGGCACGCGGCCGCCGAGGAGTTGGGGCCGGCCGCGGCCCGCGGCCGGGGCCGTACAACGCGCGGACCCCGCCGCGGCGCGAGTGCGCTGCGACGGGGTCCGGTACTGCGGGTTACTACGGGTGCTGCGGGTACTTCAGTTGTGCTCGTACTGCCGGTACTTCAGTTGGATGAAGGATTCAGGCCGTGGCCGTGTCGGTGCTCGGCGTCGAGGAGGTGTCGGCGGTCTCCTCGACGTCCTGAGCCGCCTGCTGGGCGGCACGAGCCGCCTGTTCGGCGGCCTGGGCCGACTTCGCGCGTTCGTCCGCGGCGGAGTGGATGGCACGCCACGCGGACTCCGCGGCCTGCTGTTCCGCCTCCTTCTTGCTGCGGCCGGTGCCGGTGCCGTACGAGACGCCTCCGACGCGGGCGGCAGCAGTAAAGACCTTCTCGTGGTCCGGGCCGGTCTCCGAGACCAGGTACTCGGGAACTCCGAGCCCCTCGGTCGCCGTGAGCTCCTGGAGACTGGTCTTCCAGTCCAGGCCTGCACCCAGATTCGAGGACTTCTCGATCAGCGGGTCGAAGAGCCGGTGGACGAGTTCGCCCGCCGCTTCCAGACCCTGGTCGAGATAGACAGCGCCGATCACCGCTTCAAGGGTGTCGGCGAGGATGGACGCCTTGTCCCGGCCTCCCGTGCCTTCCTCGCCCCGGCCGAGCCGGATGAAGGAGCCGAGTTCGAGGCCGCGGCCCACTTCCGCCAGCGCACGAGAATTGACCACCGCGGCCCGCAACTTGGCCAGCTGGCCTTCGGGCAGGTCGGGGTGGGTGCGGTACAGCGTGTCCGTGACCACGAGGCCCAGTACGGAGTCCCCGAGGAACTCCAGACGCTCGTTGGTCGGCAGACCGCCGTTCTCGTACGCGTAGGAACGATGGGTCAGCGCACGCACCAGAAGGGCGGACTCGAGCTTGTAGCCGAGCCGCCCTTCCAGAAGCGTGTGGGACGAGGCTGTGTTGTCCGCCTTTTTCTTGGCGATTGGATCCGCCTTGGCGTCAGACATCAGACCTCTCACCAGCCGCTCAGACCTCGAGGACCTGGCGCTTGTTATAGGTGCCGCAAGCCGGGCACGCGATGTGCTGCAGCTTGGGCTCGTGGCAGCGCTCGCACGCAACCAGGGTGGGGACCGCAGCCTTCCACTGCGACCGGCGGTGGCGCGTGTTGCTGCGCGACATCTTCCGCTTCGGAACAGCCACGGCTACTTCTCCTGCTTCTCGTCGACGCCAGGTTCGGCGCCGCTCAACTCGTCCTTCTCGCCATCTTCGAGTGAACCGGCGAGTCCCTGCAGTGCCGCCCAACGGATGTCGACGGCTTCATGGTGGTGCTCCGGGTCGTCCGCGAGCCGCGCTCCACACTCGGAGCACAGGCCGGGGCAGTCGTCCTGGCACACCGGCTGCATCGGCAGTGCGAGCACCACCGCATCACGCAGCACGGGTTCGAGGTCGAACAGGCCGTCCTCGAGGAAGAGCGTGTCCTCGTCGTCCTCGGCGTCGTCGACCGGTTCCGCCTTGGGGCGGCCCCGGTCATCGGCGTCAGGGTACGAGAACATCTCCTGGAAATCCGCTGCGAGCACCTGCTCGAGCGGCTCCAGACACCTTACGCACTCCCCCTTGGCCGATGCACGGGCGGTGCCTGTGACAAGCACCCCTTCCATGACCGACTCGAGGCGGAGTCGGAGCTCCATCGGGGCACCTTCCGGCACTCCGATGACACCCTGGATCCCCAGATCCTTGGGAGCGTCGATCGTGCGGGTCAGGCGCTGGAGCGCGCCAGGACGCCGCCCCAGCTCGTGCGTATCGAACACGAGAGGATTGCGGTGGTCGAGGCGGGCGTTCAGAGCCATTCCTGCTTTCGATCTTCGAACTCAAGGGAACGCCACCCTTGGTGTCCCGCGGGCAGCGTGGATCGCGGACGTACACGCGACCGAAGAGCCAGGATACTGGACCTTTCGCTCTCGGCCCAATCCGGTGCGCGCCCCCGGCCTCGGCCGGCGGTGCGCGCCTCTCCTGACCCCGTGGTCAGTGGCCGCCGCGCCCCTGCTCGTACGCCCTCAGCTGCTCCGCGCTGATCATGCTGGTGTCGAAGAGGCTGGCCTCGTCGAGGGCGTGGTTCTGCTGGTCCATGGCATGGGCCTGCTGCTGGGCGTAGACCTGCTGCTGGTTCTGGTCGTACGCCTGCTGCTGGTCGTAGCCCTGCTGCTGGTAGGCGGCGTACGGGTCCGCCTGCTGGTAGCCGTACGCGTCCTGCTGCTGGGCGTACTGCTGCTGGTAGCCGTACGGGTCGGCCTGCTGCTGGTAGGCGTACGCCTCCTGCTGCTGCCCGTAGGACGGCTGGGCGGCCGGCTCCGGGGCCTGCGTCTGGGCGGGCTGGTCGGGCACGTCGGCGAGCTCCGCGAGGCCGGCCAGGTAGTCGGCGTCGCTGGTGTGCGCGCCGGGCGTTCCGTCGTCCCCGAAGTCGCTCAGATCGCCGAGGTCGTCGCTGGCGATCCGGCCGTGCAGCTTCTGCCGGCCGTGGCCGACGGCCTCCAGGGTCTTGGCGAGGACGGCCTCGAAGGCGCCGAGCTTGACGTCGACGTATTCGTCGGCGTTGCGGCGCAGGGTCTCCGGGTCGTAACTGCGCTCCGGGGCGTCCTCGTCCTCGTACCCCTGCTCGTCGACGCCCGGGCCGGTGCCGAGGAGCTTCTCGCGGCCGCGGCCGACGGAGCCGAGGGTCTTGGTGAGGACGACCTCGAAGTTGGCGAGCTTGGAGTCGACGTAGTCGTCGGCCTCGGCGCGGACCTCCTCGGCCTCCTGGCGGGCCTCTGCGAGGATGCGGTCCGCCTCGTTCTGCGAGCGGCGGGCGACCTCGGTGTCGGAGATCAGGGAGCCCCGCTCGGCGTGCGCGGTCTCGATGATCCGCTCGGCCTCCTGACGGGCCCGCTCGACCATCTCCTCGCGGCCGCCGATCAGCTCCTGCGCCTGGGCGAGGGAGCCGGGCAGTGCCTGGCGCACCTCTTCCAGCATCGACAGCAGGTCGGCGCGGTTGACCACGCACGAGGCCGACATGGGCATGGAACGGGCACTGCCGACCGCCGCGACGATCTCATCGAGCTTCTTCTGCACGTCCACCGTGTGCTCGCCACTCTCTACAGCTGTGATGGAGACGGACGGGTCGACTGTACGACCACTGCTGCCCCGCCCGACACCGGGTGACGGGCTGTCAGGCCCTCAGTCCTGGCCCAGCCGCTCCTTGAGCGCCGCGAGGACCACCGGCGGCACCAGATGGGAGATGTCGCCGCCCCAGTTCGCGACTTCCTTGACCAGTGAGGAGGAGAGGAAGCTGTAGGTGGGGCTGGTCGGGATGAACAGGGTCTCGACGCCCGAGAGGCCGTAGTTCATCTGGGCCATCTGGAGTTCGTAGTCGAAGTCGCTCACCGCGCGCAGGCCCTTGACGATGGCCGGGATGTCCCGCTGCTTGCAGTAGTCGACGAGGAGGCCGTGGTAGGCCTCGACCTGGACATTGCCGAACTCGGCCGTGACCTCGCGGATCAGCTCGATCCGCTCGTCGACCGTGAACAGGCCCTTCTTCGACTGATTGATCATCACCACGACGTGCACGACGTCGTACAGCGGGGAGGCGCGGGCGATGATGTCGAGGTGTCCATTGGTGATGGGGTCGAATGACCCCGGACAGACGGCGCGGCGCAACAGTGGTCCCTCGCTCTCCGGTCCGGTCATCGTGCGTCTTCGCACGTAGAGGCGGCGCGACCGTACCAAAACGTGCCCTCGCCGTAACGACGGGCCCTGACGGCGTCGAAACCGTCCGGCCATCCGAATTCGCCGCCTCTGGTGCTGCGCTCCACGGTGACGAGCGCATCCTCCGTGAGCCAGCCCCCGGCCCGGAGTGTGAGCAGAATCTCCCGAAGATCGTCGTCCGAGACGGCGTACGGAGGGTCGAGGAAGACCAGGTCGTACGGTGCTTCCGGCGTCGCCGTCCGGACGATCTGCTCCGCTTTGCCCGCTCTGACCTCGGCGCCCGGCAGACCGAGCGACTTCACGTTGTCGCGGATGACCTTGGCCGCGCGGGCGTCCGCCTCGACGAGCAGGGTGTGTCCGGCGCCGCGGCTGAGCGCCTCCAGGCCGACGGCGCCCGAGCCGGCGTACAGGTCGAGCACGCGCTCGCCCTCCAGCGGGCCGCCGAGCAGGGACTGCCAGGTGGAGAAGAGGCCCTCGCGCGCCCGGTCGGAGGTGGGGCGGGTGCCGGTGCCCGGCGGGACGGCCAGACGGCGTCCGCCGGCCCGGCCGGCGATCACGCGGGTCATGAGGGTCCTTTGCGCTGGGGGTGGGTCGGTTCCTCCCAGTCTCTCAGCCGTCGGCCGGCCGCCGCCGCTCAGCCCTTGTCCAGGTACTGCTCCCGTTCCTCGTCCAGCAGGGCGTCCAGGGCGGTGCGCAGGCCCGGGAGTCCCTGGAGATCCGGGTCGGCCGCGACGACCGAGGTCGCCTCCTCACGGGCCTCCGCGATGATCTCCTCGTCGTCGATGACGGCGAGCATGCGCAGGGAGGATCGGACGCCGGACTGGGCCTGGCCGAGGACGTCGCCCTCGCGGCGCTGTTCGAGGTCGATGCGGGAGAGCTCGAAGCCGTCCAGGGTCGAGGCCACCGCGTTCAGCCGCTGCCGGGCCGGGCTCGCCTCCGGCATCTCGGAGACCAGGAGGCAGAGCGCGGCGGCCGAGCCACGGCCGACGCGGCCGCGCAGCTGGTGGAGCTGGGAGACACCGAACCGGTCGGCGTCCATGATGACCATGGCGGTGGCGTTCGGGACGTTCACGCCGACCTCGATCACGGTCGTGGCGACCAGGACGTCCGTCTCGCCCGCGGCGAACCGGCGCATGACGGCGTCCTTGTCGTCGGGATGCATCCGGCCGTGCAGGACTTCGACCCTGAGTCCCTGGAGGGGGCCCTTGGCGAGCTGGGCGGCGACGTCGAGGACGGCCAGCGGCGGACGCTTCTCCGCCTCGTCCTCGGGGGACTTCTTCTTGCCGCTCTTCTTGGGGTCGTCCTCCTCGTCACCGATGCGGGGGCAGACGACGTACGCCTGATGGCCGTTCTCCACTTCCTCGCGCACGCGCTCCCACGCGCGCGTGAGGAAATGCGGCTTGTCCGCGGCCGGGACGACATGGCTGGCGATCGGGGAGCGCCCGGCGGGGAGCTGGTCGAGCACGGAGGTCTCCAGGTCGCCGAAGACCGTCATCGCGACCGTGCGCGGGATGGGCGTGGCGGTCATCACCAGGAGGTGCGGGGGCTGCTTGCCCTTGCCGCGCAGGGCGTCGCGCTGCTCGACGCCGAAGCGGTGCTGCTCGTCGACCACGACCAGGCCCAGGTCGTGGAACTGCACCTTGTCCTCGATCAGCGCGTGCGTGCCGATCACGATCCCGGCCTCGCCGGTGACCAGGTCGAGCAGCGCCTGCCGCCGGCCGGCGGCCCCCATGGAACCGGTGAGCAGCACGACCTTCGTGGAGTGCTCCGCCCCGCCGAGCATGCCGCCCTCGGCGAGCTCCCCCATCATCTCGGTGATCGACCGGTGGTGCTGCTGGGCGAGCACCTCGGTGGGCGCGAGCATCGCGGCCTGCCCACCCGCGTCGACCACGGCGAGCATGGCGCGCAGGGCCACCATCGTCTTTCCCGATCCGACCTCCCCCTGCAGCAGCCGGTGCATCGGGTGTTCGGTGGCGAGGCCGTCGAAGATCTCCTTGGAGACCTTCCGCTGGCCCTCGGTGAGGGTGAAGGGCAGTTTGGCGTCGAAGGCGGTCAGCAGGCCGTCGGGCCGGGGGGTGCGGGCGACGGCGGGGAGCTGGGCGTCGGCGTGGCGGCGGCGGGCCAGGGCGACCTGGAGGACGAAGGCCTCGTCCCACTTGAGGCGGGCGCGGGCGTCGTGGATGTCCGCCTTGGTGTGCGGGCGGTGGACCTTGAGGAGGGCCTCGGGGAGGGTGACAAGACCGCGGCCGTCCCGCAGCGAGTCCGGGAGGGGATCGACCGCTTCCTGCGCGCTCGGCAGCACCGTCTGGACGGATTTGGCGATCTTCCAGGACTCCAGCTTGGCGGTGGCCGGGTAGATCGGGATGAGGGCGCCCGCCCAGCTGTCGACGCTCTCCACGGCCTCGTCGCCCTCGCCGCGCAGCAGTTCGTACGCCGGATGGGCCAGCTGGAGGCGGCGGTTGAAGACGGAGACCTTGCCGGAGAACATCGCGCGGGTGCCCGGCAGCAGGTCCTTGTGGGGCTTGTGCACGCCGTGCCCGAAGAAGACCAGCTGGAGGCGGCCGCTGCCGTCCGTGATGGTCACTTCGAGGCGCTGGCCCTTGCCGCGGGGCGCCTTGGACGAGGCGAAGGTGGCCAGGCGCGCGTCGGCGACCTGGGCGACCACGGTCACGTGTTCGTCCAGCGGCAGGTCGGCGAGGTGGGTGAGCTGCCCGCGCTCCTCGTATCTGCGGGGGTAGTGGTGCAGCAGGTCGCCGACGGTGTGCAGGCCGAGGTGCTCGGCCATCACCTTCGCGGTGGCGGGACCGAGCGCCTTCTTCAATGGTTCTTCGAGCACGGGCACGAGATCCATTGCACACCACCGCACTGACATTGCCGTATACGTCCCGGAAATCCGCTGGTCAGACGGCTCGTTCCGGGCCTAGGATGACGCGCTCCGGCCCTCTTCGCGGTCACCGTCCCCCGGGACCGCCCGACCCCGCGCCGTCGCACGTCCCCCCACCCACCGGCGCAGCGACGATGGACTCCCAGACCTCACAGCCGTCCCAGGCCTCCCCGTCACCTCATACGTTCCAGGTCGACCTGCGCGGTCTGGTCGACCTCCTCTCCCATCATCTCTACTCCAGTCCCAAGGTCTATCTGCGCGAACTGCTGCAGAACGCCGTCGACGCGATCACCGCGCGGCGCGCCGAGCAGCCGGACGCCCCGGCCACGGTGCGGCTGTACGCCGAGGACGGCGCCCTGCGGGTGGAGGACTCCGGCATCGGGCTCACCGAGTCCGACGTGCACAGCCTGCTGGCGACCATCGGCCGCAGCTCCAAGCGGAACGACGGCCTGGAGTCGGCGCGTTCGGACTTCCTCGGCCAGTTCGGCATCGGGTTGCTGGCGTGTTTCGTCGTCGCCGAGCGCATCCGGGTGGTCAGCCGCAGCGCCCGGACGCCCGACGCGGCGCCCGTCGAGTGGACGGCGGCCGACGACGGCTCGTACACCGTGCGCACCCTGCCGCACGAGGCGCGCACCGAACCGGGCACCACCGTGCACCTGGTGGCGCGCGCCGGGGCCGGCGAGTGGCTGAGCGAGGAGCGGGTCCGCTCGCTGGCACGTGACTTCGGGGCGCTGCTGCCGTACGACGTGCGCGTCGGCGACGAGCCGATCGCGGACCTTCCCGCGCCCTGGGACCGGCCCTATCCGAGTCCCGCCGGCCGAAGGATCGCCCTGGCGCGGCACTGCCACGACCTGTTCGGGTTCACTCCGCTGGACTCGATCGACCTGGACGTGCCGCTCGCCGGGATCCGGGGCGTGGCCTACGTCCTGCCGTCGGCGGTCAGCCCCGCCCAGCGCGCGACCCACCGCGTGCACCTGAAGGGCATGCTGCTCACCGAGCGGGCCGAACAGCTGCTGCCCGACTGGGCGTTCTTCGTGCGCTGTGTCCTCGACACGGACAGTCTGCGGCCCACCGCGTCGCGCGAGTCGCTGTACGAGGACGAGACCCTGGCCGCCGTGCGGGAGGCGCTGGGCGAGCGCATCCGGTCCTGGCTGACCGGACTCGCGGCGGGCGATCCGGAGCGGCTGGCCGCGTTCTTGTCGGTGCACCACCTGGGTGTGAAGTCGCTGGCCCGGCACGACGCGGAGATGCTGCGCACGATGCTGCCGTGGCTGCCCTTCGAGACGACCGACGGACGGCTGTCCCTGGAGGAGGTCGCGCAGCGGCACCCGGTGGTGCACTTCACGCGGACCGTCGAGGAGTACCGGCAGGTCGCGCCGATCGCCTCCGCCCAGGGTGTCGGGGTCGTCAACGGCGGCTACACGTACGACAGCGAGTTGATCGAGGCGTTGCCTGCGGTGCGCCCCGGGACGGTCGTCTCGGAGCTGGACGCGGACACCGTGACGGCTCATCTGGACGCGGTGGACCCGGCCGAGGAGCTGGCCCTGTCTGCCTTCCTGGGGGTCGCGCGGGCCAGGCTCGACCCGCTGAACTGCGATGTCGTCCTGCGCGCCTTCCACCCCATGTCGGTGCCCGCCCTGCATCTGGACGACCGGGCGGCCCGCCACGAGCAGGCACGTGCGGAGGCCGAGGAGCAGGCCGACGATCTGTGGGCGGGCATTCTCGGCTCGCTGCGCGGCAGCACCCCCCGCGCGCGTCTGGTCCTCAATCACCTCAACCCGCTGATCCGCAAGATCAGTTCGCTCGGTGATCCGGACCTGATGGGCACCGCAACGGAGTCTCTCTACGGACAGGCCCTGCTGATGGCCCAGCGCCCGCTGCGGCCCGCGGACTCGGCGCTCCTCAACCGCGCCTTCATCGGCCTCCTGGAGTGGGCCACCCACCCCGACCCCGGAAAGGACGACCGCCGATGAACCCGGCCATGGACTTCGACACGCTGCGCCGGGCGATGGCGGACAACTACGAGCAGCCGGAGGGGCCGGGCCGCAACGCGCGCGCGGAGCAGCTGCTCGTGGAGGCGGAGAAGCTGAACATCCCGCTCGCCGTCATCGAGGCGCTCGGGCACCAGCTGAAGGTCTACAACTACAGCTCCGAGAAGGGGAAGATGTTCGTCCCCTTCGCTCGGCTGCTGCGCATGTGGGACGAGCGGCCCGAGGACTTCGACGAGTTCGAGATCCACTCCCTGCACTGGGTCTTCAAGTGGATGTCGGCGGGCATGCTCGACCAGCCGCACGTTCCGCTCGCCTCCATAGAGAAGTGGCTCGGCGAGATGGAGCACCGCTACCGTCTGGCCGGCCACTCCGAACGGGCCGTGCGCAGCGCCGAGTTCAGTGTCGCCGCCCACCTGGGCGATGTGGAGCGCGCCGAGCGCGCGTACGCCGCCTGGATGGCCGCGGACCGCGACTCCATGGCCGACTGCCACGGGTGCGAGCTGCACGGGCAGGGGTGGTGGCGGGCTGTGCGCGGCGCGGACCCGGAGGCGCTGGAGCTGTGGGCGCCGGTGCTGGAGGGCGAGTACACCTGCGCCCACGAGCCGCACACCGTCCTCGCGTCCTCCCTGCTGCCGCTGCTGCGCCTGGGGCGCGTCGACGAGGCGCGCGCCCATCATCTGCGCGGTTTCCGGCTGGTGCGGGCCATGGAGAGCATGCGGGGCGCGTACGCGGACCACGTGGAGTTCTGCGCGCTCACCGGCAACGAGGCCCGCGCCCTGGAACTGCTCGCGGAGCGCCCGGCCTACTTCACGGACTCCGGGGACCCGCGCAGCAAGCTCGACTTCATGGCCGTGGTGGCGCTCACCATGGACCGCCTGACCTCCCGCGGACTCGGCGGGCAGCCGGTTCCCGGGCCCGCGGGGCGCGGGTGGACGGCGGCGGAACTCGCCGTGCACGCGCGCGGGGAGGCGCTCGACCTGGCCGCGCGGTTCGACGCCCGCAACGGCACGTCGTACGTCAGCGAGCGCGCCCGTGCCCGCATGGATCAGCCGGCGCTCGTCGACCGGCTGCCGCTGGGCGTGCGCTCCGCGCGCCCGGCACGCACCGGCCACCACGTGCCGGCGACGGCCCCCGCTCCCGTGCCGCGGGCCGGGGCCGAGGCCGCCGAACCCGGCCTGGACGCGCTGCTCGCCGAGGCCCGGCGGCTCTCGGCGCTGCGCAACCCGGACGCGGTGGAGGCGTGGGCGGCGGTCTCGCGCGCCTCCGAGGGCCACGAGCTGCGGGTCCGCGACCGCGCGGAGATCGCCGATCACGCGGCGATGGGCCGCGGGCCGCAGGGCGCCGACCTCTTCCACCGGGCCGCCGAGCTGTACGCCGAGGCGGGCGACCCCGGCGAGGCGCTGGCGGCCCGTTCCCGCGCCGCGTACGTCCAGGCGCTGTCCGGCGGGGCGGCGGAGGCCCTGGACATCGTCGCGGAGCTGCGCGAGCAGGTGCTGGCCCTCTTCGCGGCGGGCGGGACGGAGGTGTCGCAGACGGCGTCCGTGCTGGTGGGGCGGGCGCGGACGCTGATGCATCGGGTGGACGAGCTGGAGGCCGGTCCGCAGGGCGGGCAGCCGCTCGCCGGCACCGACACCGAGGGCGATGTCATGGTCGCCGCCGAGGAGGCCGCGCGGGAGTTGCTGGCCCTCACGGAGCCGCACGCCGGGGAGGACGTGGCGCTGGCGTCACGGGCCGCCGAGGCGTACGCGATGCTCGGGGAGCTCGCGGCCCGCGCCGACGACGCCGAAGGAGCCGCCGAGTTCCTCTCGCGCGCCGTCGAGGGGTTCGTGGCGGCGGGGCTGCCGTGGTTCGCCGTCGAGTACGACTCCCGGCTCGCCGGAATCGCGATGCACCTCGGCGACACGGAGGCGGCGGAGCGGGCGACGCGCGCGGCGCTGGAACACGGAGATTCCCACCTGGAGCCGACCGGCCATGCCCAGCTGCATCTCCGGCTCGCCGAGATACTGGCCGCCACCGGGCAGTTCGGCCCAGCCTCTGAGCATGCCCTGGAGGCCGCGCACTGGGCCGACGAAGCGGGCGAGGCCGCCACGTTGGGGGCCTGGGCCCGCCACCAGCTCGGTGGTTTCCTGCTCCGCCGGGGCCGGTGGGCGGAGGCCGCCGAGATCCTGGAGTCGGCGCTGCCGGATCTGACCGGCGACATGCACGGAGACGGCGCGATCGTGCAGACGCGCTGGTGGCTCGGCGACTGCCTCACCGAGCTCGGTGAACACCGCGAGGCCGCCGAACACTGGCTGCGCGCCGCGGACATCGCCCGGCACTGGCCCGAACAGCGCGACCACGCGATGCTCGCGCATCTCGCCGCCGAGGCCCTCGGGCACGCCGGAATGACCGCCCAGGCGGATCAGGCGTACGCCCGTGCGGGCGACCTCTGGCGCGAGCTGGGCAACGTCCACGGGCTGGTCCGGGCGCTCCGGGCCCGCGCGTGGGGCGCGGCCCGGCTGGACGGGGGGCTCGACGGTGCGCGGGAGCTGATGGGAGCGGCGGTCCAGGAGTGCGAGTCGGCGCTGGAGAGCTGGGCGGCTGCCCCGGGCTCGCCGGAGACGGAGCACTCGGGCATGCCGGACGACTCAACCGAGGCCGGAGCCGGAGACGGGGGCGAGCCCGGGAGCGGCGGCGCGGACGGAACGGGAACCACCGCCGGGACCGGTGCCGGGGCCGGGGCCTGGGCCCGCCTCACAACAACCACGGACGGAACCGGGGCCCACCTCACGACCGAAACCACAGACGGAACCGGGGCCCATCTCACGGCCGGGACCATAGACGGGACCGGGGCCCACCTCACGACCGAGACCACAGACGGGACTGGGGCCCGCCTCGCGGCCGGGACCATAGACGGGACCGGGGCCCACCTCGCGACCGAGACCACAGACGGGACCGGGGCCCGCCTCGCGGCCGGGACCGAAACCGGACCCGCAGCCGGAGCAGGGCCCGAAACCGGAGCAGAAACCGATTCCGGAATCGCCTCCGGAATCGGCGATGGGGTCGAGGACGAGGAGGCACGGCGCCGTGTCGTCGCCGAACTCGGGCACACCCACCGTCAGTTCGGGGATCTGGTGGCCCGTTCCGTGCCGAACGACGCGGAGGAGGCTGCCACGCGGGACGCGTTCGAGGAGGCCCTCGGGCACATCACCCGGGCGATCCTCGTGTTCGCCTCCCTCGGGGACTCCCTTCTCGACGCCCGGACGGGCGCCGAACTGACGGCCGGCCGACTGGAGGCCGACCTGGGACGGCACGAGGCCGCCACGGCACGCGCGCGCGGGGTCCTTGCCGCGTGCACGCGGCTGGACGGGGACGTCGCCGAGGCCCGGCGGGCCGAGGCCGAGCAGATGCTCACGCTCATGGAAAAGGCCGGCAGGGCCTGATCGGTGCCGAGGCGCGGCGTCCCCGCGTCTCGGCATCAGCTCTCCACGCCTCGGTACCCGCTCTCCGTCCCTCGGCATCAGCTCTCCACGCCTCGGCACCGGCTCTCCGTCCCTCGGGATCAGGGGGCATGGCGCGGAGGTCCCAGCGCCCCGTCGAGATCGGCGTCGAGATCGCCGTCCAGATCCCGTCGCCGCCCGTCTCACGGTGGACCGGCAGCGTCGGAATCCGCGTCGTCGCCGCCCCGGATCGCCTCGGCCGCACGGCGCAGTTCGTCGAGCACCGTCCGTACGGCCCTGCGTGCCACGCGTTCGGGACGGTGGAGCACGTCGATGCGCCGTACGGCGTGGACCCCGCTGAGCGGTCTGAGGACCAGGGCGGGATGCCGGCGCGTGGTCCAGCGGGGCATCAGGGCGAGCCCGCCTCCCGCGGCGACGGTCTCCGCGACGACCGCGAATTCGTTGATGCGGTGGACGATGTCGAGCCGCCGGTTCGCGGCGGTCGCGATGGCGTCGATGGTCGCCATCAGCGGGAATCCGTCGTGCACGGTGATCCAGGGCTGATCGGCGACATCACGCGGGGTCAGACGCTCCTCGCGGGCCAGCGGGTGGTCGGCCGGCATGGCGACGTCGAGCGGTTCACGCAGCAGCGTGGTGGCGGTGACGGTGCGCGGCCAGGGCGGCGCGTGCGCGAGGTGATGAGCGAGTACGAGGTCGTAGTCCCGGGTCAGCCGGGGAAAGTGGTCCTGCGCCACGTCCTCGTCGGCGAGCGAGAGCCGCGGGGCCCGCGGGTCCCGGCCGCGCAGCAGGATCGGGAAGAACGTGGCGCCCGCGCTGTGGAAGCCGGCCACCGACACGTCTCCGGCCGGCTCGTCGACGAACTCGTCCACGGAGTGCCGCGCCCGGGCGAGGGCGCTCTCCACCTCGATCGCCGCGCCGGCCAGCGCCCGCCCCGCGTCGGTCAGCACCAGCCGGCGTCCGTCGCGTTCGGTGAGCGGGACGGGAATCGAGCGCTGCAGCAGGCGCAGGTGCTGCGAGATCGCCGAGGGGGTCATCAGCAGCGCCTCCGCCACGGCGGTGACACTCCCCAGCTCACCGAGTTCGCGCAAGATCCGCAGCTGCCGTTCGTTCACCCGCTCATTGTAGTGATGCTTAAAAGACGCTGAAGAACTTCGCCCTGGGCTTCAGAGTCGGTGTGGGGGAACGTGTGGGGCGTGTCCAGAGTCCGCAGCACCGACGCGGTGCTTCTCCTTGTCGCCGCCGTCTGGGGTTCCAGCTATCTGGCCGCCAAGACAGCCACTTCGGCGCTCCCCGTCCTGCTCGTCCTGTTCGCCCGGTACGGGATCTCGGCCGTCGCCTGCGTCGCCCTCGTCGCCGCCCGGCGCCGGACAGGGCGCTGCACGCGCGACGAGCTCCGCGTCGGGGCGGCGCTGGGGGTCACTCAGGCAGCGGTCCTGGTCCTGGAGACGTACGGGGTCGCGCACACCAGCGCGGCCAACGCGGGCCTGATCATCAGCCTCACCGTCGTCCTCACCCCGCTGCTGGACCGCACGTCCGGCGCGGCGGGGCTGCCGCTTCGCTACTTCGCCGCCACCGGTCTGTGTCTGCTGGCCGTCGGGCTCCTGGTGTCCGGCAGCGGTTTCCATTCACCCCGGAGCGGTGACCTGCTGATCCTCGCCGCCGCGCTGGTTCGCGCCGCCCACGTGGCGCTCGTGGGGCGGCTCACGGCCCGTCGCTCCGTACGGCCGCTGCATGTCACGGCCGTCCAGACGGTCGTCGGCTCCGCCCTGTTCGCGGTGCCCGTCGCCGGCACCCTGCCGACGCTGGGCAGGGTGGATGCCGCGGGCTGGACGCAGCTTCTCTATCTCGCGCTGTTCTGCAGCGTGTTCGCCTTCCTCGCCCAGACCTGGGCGGTGCAGCGCAGTTCCGCCAGCCGGGCCAGTCTGCTGCTGGGCACCGAGCCGGTCTGGGCCGTCGCGGTCGGCATCGGCCTGGGCGGCGAACACCTCACGGCCCTCACCGCCCTCGGTGCCGTGCTCATGGTCGCCGGAACCTACTGGGGGCAGTCCGTCGAACGCGCCCACCGGGCGGTCGTACCCGGGGAGCATCCCCGGCGGGACACGGTTCCCGCGAGCGTCTGAAGGCCACCACGGGCCGCGGGCCGCGGTCGCTACTCGACCCCGATCAGCAGCAGCGCGCCCTGGCGCCCGCCCCGGTACACCACGGTGTCCACCGCCAGGTACGACTCCCGTACCCGGGACTCCAGGTGGGCGGCGATGGTCTCGGGTGCCTCGTCGCCCAGGACGAGGGTGACCATCTCACCGCCCGCCGAGAGCATCCGGTCGAGGACGGTCTCCGCCGTGGTGGTGAGGTCGGCGCCGATGACGGCGACGTCGCCGTCGATGAGGCCGAGGACGTCCCCGGCCTGGCAGATGCCGGCCATGGTCCAGGACTGCCGCTCGGCGACGGTGACCTCGGCGTAGCGGGTGGCGCCGGCCGCTGAGGTCATCGCGACCACGTCCTCGTCGAAGCGGCGCTCCGGTTCGTGCACGGCCAGCGCCGCGATGCCCTGTACGGCGGAACGGGTCGGGATCAGCGCGACCCGGACGCCCTCCGCGCGGGCCTGTTCGGCGGCCGCCGCCGCGGTGTGCCGCAGGTCGGCGTCGTTGGGCAGCAGCACCACCTCGCGCGCGTGGGCCCTTCGTACGGCCTCCACGAGCTCCCCGCTGGCGGGCGGCTCCCCCGGCCGCGCCAGCACGGTGGTCGCCCCGGCCTCCGTGTAGAGCCCGGCCAGGCCCTCGCCGGGCACGACGGCCACGACGGCTCGCTGCGCCCGCTCCCGGGGCGGACGCCCGGCCCCGGCTCCGGTGTGCACGTCTCCGAGCCCGAAGTGGGTGATTCGGATACGGTACGGCCGCCCCGCCTCGACGCCCGCCTCGACGGCCGCGCCCGCGTCGTCCACATGCACATGGACGTTCCACAGGCCGTCGCCGCCGACCACGACGAGGGAGTCGCCGAGGCCGTCGAGCCGGTCCCGCAGTCGGTCCACGGCAGCGTCCTCGGCTTCGAGGAGGTAGATCACCTCGAAGGCGGGATGGCCGTCCTCCGCGGCCCCGTCCACGCAGGCGTCCACCGCGTCGGCCGGGTCGCCGTCCCGCACATCCGGTCCGTCGGCCCCGTGCCTGACCGGGCCTGGACGTCCACTCGCGCCCCCTCCGGTGGCTCCGGTGGCTCCGGGATGAGCGTCCCGGCTGTCGGCGGTTCCGGACGCCGGGATGTCGGCCGTACCGGCCCCGCCCGTGGCATCGGGAACGGTCTCCTCCCCCGGCCCGTGGAGGCCGGCGGACCCCGCGGGCGTCCTCGGCGCCTCCCCGGTGAACGTCTGCACCAGGGCCGCGAGCACCGCCACCAGTCCCCGCCCGCCCGCGTCGACCACACCGGCGCGCTCCAGGACGGCGAGCTGCCCGGTGGTCGCGGCGAGCGCGGCGCTCGCTCCCTCGTAGGCCGCGAGGGCGACCGTTCCGCAGTCCCCTTCGGCGCCGGAAACCGCGTCGGCGGCGGCCGAGGCGACAGTGAGGACCGTGCCCTCGACCGGGTGCGCGACGGCCTTGCGTGCGGAATCGGCGGCGTTCCGCAGGGCGAGGCCCATGCCCTGGCCGTCGGTGTGAGCGGTCTCACCGTCGGCGGCGAGCACCTGGGCCATGCCCCGCAGCAGCTGCGCGAGGATGGTTCCGGAGTTGCCGCGGGCCCCGATCAGCGCCCCGTGCGCCATCGCTCGCACGGCGTCGGCGAGGGAGACACCGCCCCCTCCGGCGGTCCCGGAACCTTCGACGGTCCCTGATCCTTCGGGGGGCCCGTTCCCTTCGGCGGTCCCGTTCCCTTCGGCGGCCTCATGCGGCGCCGGGGCGGCCATCGCCTCGTACCCCGCGAACACCGCCTCGACCGCGGCCGCCGCCGACTCCAAAGTCAGATACAGGTTCGTCCCGGTGTCGCCGTCCGCAACCGGGTAGACATTGATCGCGTCGATCTCCTCGCGCGCGCGGCCCAGGGCCTCCAGCGCGAGGCCGCACCAGGTGCGCACCGCGAGAGCATCGAATGTCTGCGGCACCTGCGGCACCTGCGCCTCCTTGAGCTGCTGGACGTGGGACGCAGCGTAGACCCAGAAAGGGTTACTGCCGGTAGAGGGCCCTGAGGAGGGCGGAGTGGCAACCGGCCGGTCATGGTAGTTTCGTTCTCCGGACGCAGTCGTTGTATGCTGCTCCAGTTGCCCGATCCGATCGGGCCATCCCCCTGGCACCGCCACTCAGATCCTAGATCTTGATTCTCGGCATGCCGGGATCAACCGTAAGTGCATCTGAAGTCTTTGGAGTGACCCGTGGCTGCCAACTGCGATGTCTGCGGCAAGGGGCCGGGCTTCGGCAATAACATCTCGTTTTCGCACCGCCGTACGCCGCGCCGTTGGAACCCCAACATCCAGCGCGTCCGTACCGTGGTGAGCGGGACGCCGAAGCGCGTGAACGCTTGCACCTCGTGCATCAAGGCCGGCAAGGTCACGCGCTGACAACCGCTAGCGCGCGGCCACTGCTGGTACGTCTGCACTGAGCCCGTCCACCTCACGGTGGGCGGGTTTTTTGCTGCCCTGATTCGTCCCTCACGAGCGCGGCCACCGTGCTCCTCCACGCGGGGCGGACGCGGTCCCGGCGGGCTTCGTCAAGAAACTCACCGAGAAGGTCGCGACCGGCATCGAGCTGCGGGACCGTCCGCGCCCGTGAGCGACGGGCCGACCCTTCGCGGACCGGGCCCCCACGGGCGCGGGCCCCGCTCCCCACGCGCGAGCCACCGGACGCGGACAACTCGGCCCCGGCCCGGCGGATTTCCGCCGCGATCCGCCCACCGGGCCGACGGGTGGCCCCGTCTCGCCTTCCGGACCCCGAAGTCCGCCCCCTGGACAGCATGTTGGGCGCCGGAGGCGCGCCCCGGCGCCGCGGCCTCAGGACTCGATGTCCCCGAAGTGGTCCCAGCCGCCCTTGCTCGTCCAGGGGGCGCCGTCCACGGTGACCTGGGGCAGGGCCGACGGGTTGAGGACCTCGCCGATCACCTTCCAGCGCGCGGGCAGCTTCACGTCCGGCGGGAAGGTCGCGACGATCGCGTGGTCCTCGCCGCCGGTGAGCACCCACTGGATGGGGTCGACGCCGACGGCCTGACCGATGTCGTTCATCTGGGAGGGGATGTCGATGTCCCCGGAGCGGACGTCGATGCGCACCTTGCTCGCCTCGGCGATGTGTCCGAGGTCGGCGATCAGGCCGTCGCTGACGTCCGTCATCGAGGTCGCGCCGAGTCCGGCGGCCGCCGGACCCGCGTGGTACGGCGGTTCGGGCCGGCGGTGGGCCTCGACGAAGGCGCGCGGCGAGCGGAAGCCCCGCGACAGCACCGCGAACCCCGCCGCGGACCAGCCCAGCCAGCCGGTCACGGCGACGACGTCACCGGGCTGCGCGCCGGCCCGGGTGACCGGCTCGTGGTTGCGCAGATCGCCGAGCGCGGTGATCGCGATGGTGATGGTCTCACCCCGTACGACATCCCCGCCGACCACGGCCGCGCCCGCGACCTGGCACTCGTCGCGCAGCCCGTCCATCAGCTCGGAGGGCCAGGTGGCCGGGAGCTCGGCGGGCACGACCAGGCCGAGCAGCAGCGCGGTCGGTACGGCGCCCATCGCGGCGATGTCCGCGAGGTTCTGCGCGGCCGCCTTGCGGCCGACGTCGTACGCGGTGGACCAGTCGCGGCGGAAGTGCCGTCCTTCGAGGAGGATGTCGGTGCTCGCCACGACCCTGCGGTCCGGCGCTGCCACCACCGCGGCGTCGTCGCCGGGGCCGACCCGGACCGCCGGGGTGGTGGTGAGACGCGAGGTGAGCTCTCGGATGAGCCCGAACTCCCCCAACTCGCCCACGGTGCCCTTCATGATCGTCGTGCTCCCTCTGTCGCTGCTCGTGCCCGGTCGCGAGCCGTCTCCGTACTCGGTACGGTCGAGTTGACCGTCAACTTGCGCAGTCCCTCCACCCCGGCGCGCGAGCCCCAGTCACCGCGGGTCTCCCCGCGGCGAGCGGCAACGCGATACCGTGGCGTTCCTTTTCCCCACATGATCCTCGTGGCCGCCCTGGAGGTTCCGTGGTACAGGCGTACATCCTGATCCAGACGGAGGTCGGCAAAGCGTCGACCGTCGCCGAGACGATCAGCAAGATCCCGGGGGTGATCACGGCCGAGGACGTGACAGGACCGTACGACGTGATCGTGCGCGCCCAGGCCGACACCGTCGACGAACTGGGTCGCATGGTGGTCGCCAAGGTCCAGCAAGTGGACGGCATCACCCGCACCCTGACCTGCCCGGTCGTGCACCTGTAGCCCCCGTCTACCCTTGGCCGGTGAACTTCTTCCGTCACCGGCACACCGCTCTGCTCGGGCCGCCCGCTCTCGCAACGCTGATCGCGATCGCGGGCTGCTCCTCAGCAGACGACAGCGCGTCCGTCGCGGTTCCGAGCGCGGACACGAAGGTCACCGAGCTGTGCCAGAACCTGGACAAGGTGCTGCCGCGGACAGTGGACGGCCGGAGCCGCGAGGACCCGGAGCCCCGGTCCGCGTTGACCGCGGGCTGGGGAAGCCCGGCGATCATACTGCGCTGCGGTGTCGAGCGGCCTCCGAAGATGGTCGATCCGAAGGTCGCGACGGGCGACGACCCGAAGGCGGTCGGCGGCGGTGTGAACGGCGTCGACTGGCTGATGGAGAAGCAGGACGACGGGACGACCCGCCTCACCACCGCGTCGCGTCTGGCGTACGTCCAGGTCACGGTGCCCGGAGGTGCCGATGTCTCCGGTGTGCTCGTGGACCTGGCCGCCTCCGTCAAGAAGGCGATCCCCAAGGGGATCGCCGACTGACACCGTGGTCCCGCGGGATGCTCAGCGCAGCCCGGTGGACCGCCGCAGTGCCGCCTGGATCAGGCGGTCGACGAGCTCCGAGTAGCCGATGCCCGTCTCGCGCCACATCCGCGGGTACATGGAGATCGGCGTGAAGCCCGGCATCGTGTTGATCTCGTTGATCACGAACTCGCCGTCCTCGGTGAGGAAGAAGTCCGCGCGGACCAGGCCCTCGCAGGACGCCGCTTCGAAGGCCTCGACGGCCAGGCGGCGGACCTCGGCGGTCTGCTCCTCGGTGAGCGGCGCGGGCACGATCCCGTCGGCCGCGTCGATGTACTTGGCCTCGAAGTCGTAGAAGGCGTGCGACTGCACGGGCGGGATCTCCGCGGGGACCGAGGCGCGCGGTCCGTCCTCGAACTCCAGGACCCCGCACTCGATCTCGCGGCCGCGCAGCAGCGCCTCCACGATGATCTTCGGGTCGTGCCGCTGGGCCTCCTCGATGGCCTCGTCGAGGCCCGAGAGGTCGTCGACCTTCGTGATGCCGAACGACGAGCCCGCGCGCGCGGGCTTCACGAAGAGCGGCCAGCCGTGCTCACCCGCGAAGTCGACGATCTTCTTGCGGGCGGCGGACTCGTCCTGCTGCCACTCGCGCGGCCGGATCACCACGTACGGGCCCACCTTCAGGCCGAACGAGGTGAACACCCGCTTCATGTAGTCCTTGTCCTGGCCGACGGCCGAGGCGAGCACGCCCGAGCCGACGTAGGGGACCCCGGACAGTTCCAGGAGGCCCTGGAGGGTGCCGTCCTCGCCGTACGGGCCGTGCAGCATCGGGAAGACGACGTCGACCTCGCCGAGCGCCTTGGGGACCGAACCGGGTTCGTTGTAGACGACCTCGCGGTTGGCCGGGTCGACGGGGAGCACCACGCCGCCCTCGCTGGACTCGGCGAGCTGCTCGACGCTGGGCTGCTTGCGGTCGATGATCGCCATGCGTTCCGGCTCGTCCGCGGTGAGCGCCCAACGGCCGTCCTGGGTGATGCCGATCGGCAGTACGTCGTACTTCGTACGGTCGATGGCGCTGAGGACGGCGCCGGCCGTGACCACGGAGATCCCGTGTTCGGAGCTGCGGCCGCCGAAGACGACGGCCACGCGCGGCTTGCGAGGCGGCTGCTCAGGGTTCTGGGAGAGGTTCTCGGTGCTCATATCGCGTTGAGAGTACCCGGTGGTACGGCGGTGAGTCAGCGCCCCACGGCGGCCGTTGCTCAGCGTCGTGCCCACCGTTGCGGAGCGTCGCCCACCTGGCCGTTCGGCGAAGCCGGTTCAGCGGCGTTCGGACTTCGCGCTGCGCGACATCAGCTCCTTGAGGGCGACCACCGGGGGCTTGCCCTCGTGGACGATGCTGACGACGGTCTCCGTGATCGGCATGTCGACGCCGTGCCTGCGGGCCAGATCCAGCACGGACTCACAGGACTTGACGCCCTCGGCGGTCTGCCGGGTGACCGCGATGGTCTCCTGGAGGGTCATGCCCCTGCCGAGGTTGATGCCGAAGGTGTGGTTGCGGGAGAGCGGCGAGGAGCAGGTCGCGGCGAGGTCGCCGAGGCCCGCGAGGCCGGAGAACGTCATCGGGTCCGCGCCCATGACGAGTCCGAGCCGGGTGGTCTCGGCGAGGCCGCGGGTGATGAGCGAGCCCTTGGCGTTGTCGCCCAGGCCCATGCCGTCGGCGATGCCGACGGCGAGACCGATCACGTTCTTGACGGCGCCGCCGAGTTCGCAGCCCACCACGTCGGTGTTCGTGTACGGGCGGAAGTACGGCGTGTGGCTGGCGGTCTGGATGCGCCGGGCCACCGCCTCGTCGCGGCAGGCGACGACCGCGGCCGCGGGCATCCGCTGGGCGATCTCCTTGGCGAGGTTGGGTCCGGTGACGACGGCGACGCGGTCCGCGGAGACCTTGGCGACCTCCTCGATGACCTCGCTCATCCGCTTCACGGTGCCGAGTTCGACGCCCTTCATGAGCGAGACGAGCACGGTGTCCGGGGCGAGCAGCGGCACCCATTCCGCGAGGTTCCCGCGCAGGGTCTGGGAGGGCACGGCGAGCACGGTGAAGTCGGCGTCGCGCGCGGCCTCGGCCGGGTCGGCGGTGGCCCGCAGGTTCTCGGGCAGTTCGATGCCCGGGAGGTAGTCCGGGTTCATCCGCGTGGAGTTGACCGCGTCGGCGAGTTCGGGGCGGCGCGCCCACAGGGTGACGTCGCACCCCGCGTCGGCCAGCACCATGCCGAAGGCCGTACCCCACGATCCGGTCCCGAAGACGGCCGCCCTGACCGGCTTGCTCACGTGCCCTGCCCTTCTTCCTGCTGTGCTTTCGACTTGGCCGTGGCCCTGCGGCGCTGCGCGATGCGCACCTCGCGCGGGTCGTACACGTTCTCGGGCGCCTTCTCGCCGCGGATCAGCTCCAGCTGCGCGGTGACGGCGGCCATGATGACCTCCGTGGCCTCCTTCAGGAGGTCCGGGTTCATCTCCCTGTCGTAGAAGCGCGAGAGGTCCACCGGCGGGCCCGCGAGCACGTGGTGGGTCTTGCGCGGAAGGACGTTGGGCTTCTTGGCATACGGGGGCAGCAGTTCGTTGGCGCCCCACTGGGCGACCGGAATCACCGGGCACTTGGTCTGCAGGGCGACCCTGGCCGCACCGGTCTTGCCAGTCATCGGCCAGCCGTCGGGGTCACGGGTGAGCGTGCCCTCGGGATAGAACGCCACGCACTCACCGCGTTCCACCGCGTCGATCGCGGCCCGGAAGGCGCTCAGCGCGTCGGTGCTCTCGCGGTAGACGGGAATCTGTCCGGTGCCACGCATCGCGGCGCCGACGAATCCCTTCTTGAAAAGGCCTGCCTTCGCCAGGAAGCGCGGAACACGCCCGGTGTTGTACTGGTAGTGCGCATACGCGAAGGGGTCCACGTGGGAATTGTGGTTCACCGCGGTGATAAATCCGCCCTCGGCCGGAATGTTCTCCATTCCTCGCCAGTCCCGCTTGATCAGAACCACCAGCGGCGGTTTGCAGAGAACCGCTGCGAAGCGGTACCAGAAGCCGATTCTGCGGCGGGGCACGCGGACACCTTCCTCTAGAGCCTGGGGGGCCGCACAAGTGTCGCTCCAGGCCGCCTGTCTGTCGAGAACACCGTACGCCCCGGCGCCCGGACCGCCAGGGTGACCGGGTCACAATAGGGCGTGACTGGAGAGGGCGGAGCGCTCGTGCGGTGGACCTTGGTCGTACCCCTCAAATCCTTGGCGCGGGCCAAGAGCAGGCTGGCGGACACCGCCTCCGACGTACTGCGCCCCGGCCTCGCCCTCGCGTTCGCGCAGGACACCGTGGCGGCGGCGCTGGCCTGCGCCGCGGTCCGGGATGTGGCGGTCGTCACGGGCGACGTGCTGGCCGGGCGGGAGCTGTCCGCGCTGGGCGCGCGCATCGTCGCGGACGAACCGGGAGGGGGCCTCAACGCGGCGCTGACGCACGGAGCAAGGGTCGTACGGTCCCGGGATCCCCAAAGCGCCGTTGCGGCCCTGAACGCCGACCTGCCCGCTCTGCGCCCTTTGGAATTGGCCCGGGTACTGGCCGCCGCCGGTGAATTCCCCCGCGCTTTTCTGGCCGATGCTGCCGCAATCGGCACCACTCTCCTGGCCGCTTCCCCGGGCCTGGAATTGGTCCCCGCTTTCGGCGGCGATTCCCGGGCCCGCCATCGCGCCTCGGGAGCCGCGGAACTCCGTCTCGACGCGGTGGATTCGGTACGCCAGGACGTGGACACCCGGGACGATCTGCGGGCGGCGCTGACGCTCGGCGTGGGCCCTCGCACGGCCGCCGCGGCGGCACGGTTGCTGATTCCCGGGCAGTAGGCGGCGGTAGGCCGGTTCGCCCGCGGCGGGCCGCTCCCCCGCCGGTCCAGCGCCGCTCCCCCGCCGGTCCACCGGCCGCCCGGTTCGTCGCCGACGGGAGAGTCTCCGGTACGGGCCGAACCGGGGTCCGTACGGGCCGAACCGGGTCCGTACGGGCCGAGCCGGGGTCCGCGCGGCCGGGCGATACCGGCGGGCCTCGCGCGGCGCTCCGCGCGGTGCGGTCAGTAGGCTGCCCCCATGCAGGCGACCTCGTACACGTACGACCCCGAGACCCGCAGCGGACAGGTGCTGCTCGACGACGGCACTCCGGTGCCCTTCGACGGGCCGGCGTTCGACGCCGGCGGGCTGCGGTTGCTGCGGCCGGGTCAGCGCGTGCGGATCGAGACCGAGGGCGAGGGTGCGGAGCGCCGGATCACCCTGATCACGCTGCAGACGTTCTGAACATGCCGCGGGCCGGGCTCCCGGTGGGAGCCCGGCCCGGCGCGTGAGGTGCCCGTGCGCCCGGCTTCTAGCGGGCGGTGGCCTTCTTGGCGGTGGTCTTGCGAGCCGTCGACTTCTTGGCGGGGGCCTTCTTGGCCGTGGCCTTCTTCGCCGGAGCCTTCTTGGCCGCGGTCGTCTTGGCGGTGGTCGTCTTGGCCGCGGTCTTCTTGGCGGCGGCCGTCTTCGCCGTCGTCTTCTTCGCCGCGGTCTTCTTCACGGCGGCCGTGGTCTTCTTCGCGACCGTCTTCTTCGCCGCGGTCTTCCTGACCGCCGCCTTCTTGGCGGTGGTGGCCTTCTTGGCCGCGGCCTTCTTCACCGTCGCGGAAGCTCCGCCGGAGAGGCTGCCCTTCGGGGCCTTCTTGACCGCGACATCGTTCTTCGGGAGCTTCTTCGAGCCGCTCACCAGGTCCTTGAAGCCCTGGCCGGCACGGAAGCGCGGCACGGAGGTCTTCTTGACCCGAACACGCTCACCCGTCTGCGGGTTGCGGGCGTAACGAGCCGGACGGTCAACCTTCTCGAAGGAACCGAAGCCGGTGACCGAGACCCGGTCTCCGCCGACAACCGCACGGACGATGGCGTCCAGTACCGCGTCGACCGCGTCGGCGGCCTGCTGACGCCCGCCGACCTTGTCGGCAATCGCTTCTACGAGCTGCGCCTTGTTCACGTCTTCCCCTTCGGAGACATTGCCCGAACGAATGCGTTCAAGCTTTTTCGCACGTTAGGCAGATATATACCGCAAATCAAACACGAAACGGGCTAATCACCCTTGTGCCGCAACGAACTCGGGCCGCAGCGGAGTTCCTCAGCGTTCCCCTTCGAGGAATCGACCCTCGTCGAGGTCGGTGGTGAACCGCTCCAGTCGCCTTGTCGCATCGGCGAGATCGTGCTTGGCCGCGGCCGTAATGACCAGCAGCTTCCGGGTCAGCGCCATCCGTACGCCCTCCGGGACTTGCAGTGCGCGCACTCTTGTGTGCGCTTCCTTGAGTTGGGCCGCGACTGCCATGTAGAGCTCGAGTTGGCCGTCACGTTCCATGCACAGATTGTGCCATCTGGGGCGAGTTGTCGCCTGCGCAGGGGGTAACTGCCGCCCCCCGGAAGCCTCCTGACCACCCTGGCCGGAAGTCGCCCCTCCTTGCGCGTACCCAGGCAACGCCCCTTGTAACTAGGGGAGTTGGCATGCTTCTCGGGGGCACGCGGGAGCCGTTCGGGAGCAGAAACAGCTGTACCCCCAACCGTCCACGATTGGGGGTACAGCGGGATGTTGCGGTGGCTGAAATCAGTCTTGACCGGGCCGCGATCCGGCCCTGGCCGTCAGACCTGCAGCGTCTTCGGCTTGTGCGACGGCCGCTTGGCCTCGTACTCCGCGATGTCGCCCTCGTTCTGGAGGGTGATGGAGATGTCGTCCAGTCCGTTCAGCAGCCGCCAGCGGGCGTTCTCGTCGAGCTCGAAGGCGGCGGTGATGCCCTCGGCGCGCACCTCACGGGCCTGCAGGTCGACCGTGATCTCGGCCTGCGGGTCGTTCTCCGACAGCTCCTGGAGCGCGTCCACGATCTTCTGCTCCAGAACCACCGTGAGCAGGCCGTTCTTGAGCGAGTTGCCGCGGAAGATGTCGGCGAACCGGGACGAGATGACGGCCTTGAAGCCGTAGTTCTGGAGAGCCCAGACGGCGTGCTCGCGGGAGGAGCCCGTACCGAAGTCGGGACCCGCCACCAGAACCGTGGCGCCCTTGCGCTCGGGCTGGTTGAGGATGAAGGACGCGTCCTTGCGCCAGGCCTCGAAGAGACCGTCCTCGAAACCGTCCCTGGTCACCTTCTTGAGCCAGTGGGCGGGGATGATCTGGTCCGTGTCGACGTTGCTGCGGCGCAGCGGGACGGCCCGGCCGGTGTGCGTGGTGAATGCTTCCATGACTCTCAGACTCCAGCGGGCACAGGGGCGTCGGACAGGTCGGCCGGGGAGGCCAGGTGGCCGGCGACCGCCGAGGCGGCGGCGACCTGCGGCGAGACCAGGTGCGTACGGCCGCCCTTGCCCTGCCTGCCCTCGAAGTTGCGGTTGGAGGTGGACGCGGAGCGCTCACCGGGCGCCAGCTGGTCGGGGTTCATGCCCAGACACATCGAGCAGCCCGCGTGCCGCCATTCGGCGCCGGCCTCCTTGAAGACCACGTCCAGGCCCTCGGAAACGGCCTGCAGACCGACCCGCGCGGAGCCGGGGACGACGAGCATCCGTACACCGTCGGCGACTTTGCGGCCCTCGACGATCGCGGCGGCCGCACGCAGGTCCTCGATACGGCCGTTGGTGCACGAACCTACGAAGACGGTGTCGACCTTGATGTCACGCAGCGGCTGTCCGGCGGTCAACCCCATGTATTCCAGGGCCTTTTCGGCGGCGTGGCGCTCCGAAGCGTCTTCGTACGAAGCCGGGTCGGGGACGTTCGCCGAAAGCGGCGCTCCCTGGCCGGGGTTGGTGCCCCAGGTGACGAACGGCGACAGGGAGGCGGCGTCGATGACGACCTCCGCGTCGAATTCGGCGTCGTCGTCGGACTTCAGGGTCTTCCAGTATTCGACCGCGGCGTCCCAGTCCTCGCCCTCGGGGGCGTGCGCACGGCCCTTGAGGTACGCGAAGGTCGTCTCGTCGGGGGCGATCATGCCCGCGCGGGCGCCGGCCTCGATCGACATGTTGCAGATGGTCATCCGGGCCTCCATCGAGAGCTTCTCGATGGCGGAGCCGCGGTATTCCAGGATGTAGCCCTGGCCGCCGCCGGTACCGATCTTGGCGATGATCGCCAGGATCAGGTCCTTCGCGGTGACGCCGTCGGGCAGTTCGCCGTCGATCGTGATGGCCATGGTCTTCGGGCGGGCCAGCGGCAGCGTCTGGGTGGCCAGCACATGCTCGACCTGCGAGGTGCCGATGCCGAACGCCAGGGCGCCGAAGGCACCGTGCGTGGAGGTGTGGGAGTCACCGCAGACCACCGTGGTGCCCGGCTGGGTCAGACCCAGCTGCGGTCCCACCACGTGCACCACGCCCTGCTCGACGTCGCCCAGCGAGTGCAGCCGTACGCCGAACTCGGCGGCGTTCTTGCGCAGCGTCTCCAGCTGGACCCGGGAGACCGGGTCCGCGATGGGCTTGTCGATGTCGAGAGTCGGGGTGTTGTGGTCCTCGGTGGCGATGGTGAGGTCGAGGCGGCGCACCGGGCGCCCCGCCTGACGCAGGCCGTCGAAGGCCTGCGGGCTGGTCACCTCGTGCAGCAGGTGCAGATCGATGAAGAGGAGGTCGGGTTCGCCATCGGCGCGCCGGACGACATGGTCGTCCCAGACCTTCTCCGCGAGTGTCCTACCCATCGCTTTCCCTCCGGCCGGCTTGTGTGGCGCCGGCCCAACTAGAGATTTCCCGGGGCGGTGAACGTCCGTACCCCTTGTTCCGGACGTCGTCCGCCGGACCCGTTGGTTCGCGGGCCGCTGTGTCTACAAGGGTGGCGCTTTCCACCGGAAATTGAACTTGCGTTTCACAGAGTGAGACGCGAGTATCGTTTCATGGACAACAGTAGCGGCGTCGGCGTTCTGGACAAGGCAGCCCTTGTCCTGAGCGCTCTGGAGTCCGGTCCGGCCACCCTCGCGGGCCTGGTCGCGGCGACCGGACTGGCACGACCCACGGCACATCGCCTCGCCGTGGCACTTGAACACCACCGCATGGTGGCGCGCGACATGCAGGGCCGTTTCATTCTCGGACCCCGGCTCGCCGAACTGGCCGCGGCCGCGGGTGAGGATCGTCTCCTCGCGACGGCGGGCCCGGTGCTCACACACCTGAGGGACATCACGGGCGAGAGCGCGCAGCTCTACCGCCGCCAGGGCGACATGCGCATCTGCGTCGCCGCGGCCGAGCGGCTGTCCGGTCTGCGGGACACCGTCCCGGTCGGCTCCACCCTCACCATGAAGGCCGGCTCCTCCGCCCAGATCCTGATGGCCTGGGAAGAGCCCGAGCGGCTGCACCGCGGTCTGCAGGGCGCCCGCTTCACCGCCACCGCCCTGTCGGGAGTACGGCGCCGGGGCTGGGCCCAGTCGATCGGTGAGCGCGAGCCGGGCGTGGCGTCCGTCTCCGCGCCGGTCCGCGGTCCCTCGAACCGTGTCGTGGCCGCCGTCTCGGTCTCCGGACCGATCGAGCGCCTGACCCGTCACCCGGGCCGTATGCACGCCCAGGCGGTCATCGACGCCGCCGGCCGTCTCTCCGAGGCCCTGCGCCGCACGGGCTGACCCTCGCTCCACTCCCCGCGCGCGACGGGACGGGCCGGCCTCAACGCCGCGGCAGGCCCTCCACGAAGCGCATCGTCCCGTACGCGGGGTGTGCCGGCCCCCGAGGCCCGGCGCACCCCGCGCTCTCTTTTCCGGCGTGATCGAACTCATGGCGATGTACGCCGAGTTGATCACGGCCGGCGCACAAGAAGTCGATCACCGGCCCGGCGAACGAGAATGCGTCGGGAACGCCGAAAGGGCCCCCACCGAAGTGGAGACCCTTTCGTTTCGTGTACCCCCGACCGGATTCGAACCGGCGCTACCGCCTTGAGAGGGCGGCGTGCTAGGCCGCTACACAACGGGGGCCTCGATCTTGCGTTTCCGCAGATCAGGAGCTGGGCTACCAGGACTCGAACCTAGAATGACGGTACCAGAAACCGTAGTGTTGCCAATTACACCATAGCCCATGGTGGTTTAGACCGTACCCCCGACCGGATTCGAACCGGCGCTACTGCCGTGAGAGGGCAGCGTGCTAGGCCGCTACACAACGGGGGCCCTAGCGATCCTGCATGAGGGGCAGCGGGTGCGACCCGAACTGCCTCCCTGGGAAGGATCTGTACCCCCGACCGGATTCGAACCGGCGCTACTGCCGTGAGAGGGCAGCGTGCTAGGCCGCTACACAACGGGGGCGTTGCGGATCTGGATCTCCGCGTGTGCAGATGAGCTCTGCGAGCTGGCCTACCAGGACTCGAACCTAGAATGACGGTACCAGAAACCGTAGTGTTGCCAATTACACCATAGGCCATTAAAACGCAACCCCGTACGGGGATCTTGTTTTAGTCAGCTCCTCCGGGCTCCGGCCTTTCGGCCCGCTCCCGGCGGCGCAGAAAGAACATTACCCGAAGGTGGACCGCGCTCCAAAACGGGTATCCGCGCCGAGGAGCGCCGGCAACTCGGCCAGCGAGCCGATGCGATGCGGACCCGTCCGCCCGACGGCGCCGACCGGGTGAGCGCCGTCACGGTCGATCCAGACCGAGAGCAGACCCGCGTCGGCGGCGCCCTGTCCGTCGATCTCCGGGTGGTCCCCGACATAGGCGACCCGGTGCGGCGGCAGGCCCAGGGCGTCGCAGGCCGCGTGGAAGGCGGCCGCGGCGGGTTTGGAGACGCCGAGTTCGGCGGCGCACAGGATCGCCTCGAAGCGGTCGTGCACGCCGAGGACGCGCAGCTTGCGGTCCTGCACGAGGAGGCTGGAGTTGGACAGGACCGCGTGCCGGTGGCTGGCGCCGAGGGTGTCCAGGGCGGGCAGGACGTCCGGGAAGAGGCTCCAGGCGCATTCGTAGTGCGTGATGTACCGGTCGAACCACGCGTCGGCCTCGGTGTCGCTCAGCCGCTCCCCCAGGAACACCCTGACGCGCTCCCGGCGCTGGCCCGGCCAGTCCGTCTCGCCCGCCGAGAACCTCGCCCACTGCTCGTCGGTGACCTCCCGCCAGCGCGTGAGGGCCTGCTCGACGGTCGCGCTGCCGTCGAGCAGGCCCTCGGCCGCGAGGTGGCCCCGCATCCCGGCCCGGTCCGCGGCCGTGTAGTCGAAGAGCGTGTCGTCGATGTCCCAGACCACGGCGTCGATGCTCATGCACCGACCGTAGCCCCGGATGCGGGCCGCTGTCCCTCAGGGGGTCGTGGTCGTGCCGGTCAGCGTGAGCGCGGGGCCCTGGCCGTCGCGCGGGTTCGCGGTGACCGTCCAGGTGTAGGTGCCTCGGGGCACGGTGGCGCCGGCATCGGTCCTGCCGTCCCAGGAGGCGCGGACCGCCGCGGCGTCGGTGGCTCCGGTCAGCGTGCGGACGACCGTTCCGGAGGCGCTGCTCAGCGTCAGGGTCCAGTCGGCGGGCTTGTTCAGCTGCCACACGGGCCGCCACGGGGACAAGGTGCTGGGCCCACCGGGCTGCGGGTCGGTCTGGGCCTCCTCCATCTGCGCGAGCGGCGAGGCCGGCACGCCCGCCGTGACGATCGCCACCTGACTCCGGTCCGTGAGATACGCGACGTTCCCGCCGAACCGGTCGACCGCCCAGCGGCCGGTGCTGCCGCCGGTGTTCTGGTCCCCGGCGGGCAGCACGGCCACGGTCCGGGTGGTGGCCGTACCGGTGTGGAAGTCGGTGAGCAGCAGCTCGTGCGTGGTGCGGTTCTCGCGGACCAGATAGCCGTCGGCGAGGCGGGCCCGGCCGACCGGGACCGTGATGGCGCGGCCCGCCGCACGGTCGTAGACGCCCGCGGGGCCGGCGGAACCGCAGCTCCAGTACAGCCAGGTGTCGACGGCCTGGATCTCGCTGGGTGTGCAGGGGGCGCCGGTGTCGACGGTGGCGACGTTCTTCTTGGCCTTCAGGTCGTACGCCACGACGGTGCCCTGCGTACTGCCGGGGGTCCACAGTCGCTGGCCCCAGACCGCGGCGGCGGTGCGGGGACGGTCGAGCGCGGTCTCGCCGGCGGTGGCGCCGCGCGGGAAGTCGGTGACCCGCCGGCTGCCGGGGGTACCGCCGTTGTAGAGGACATAGCGGCCGGTGCCGGTGCCGATACGGCCGGCGGCGTCGGCGGTCGGCACGCTGACCAGCGTCGTGGCGTCGGGTCCGACGACCAGGACGTGCTCCCCGCCCTGCGCGTCGGTCCACAGGGAGGCCACCCGGCCGTCGCCGAGGGCTTCGAGCTGCGGGCAGTCGGCGTCGCCGCCCAGGCAGGTCGTGGGCGCGAGCGCCGGGCCACGACGGGACTGCAGGCCGGTGGGCCGGCCGGCGGTGTCCAGCGGGACGGCGTAGAAGCCGTGGACGCCGCCGACGCGCGTCGTGTTGCCGTACATCAGCAGCTCGCCCCCGGCGAGCGCGATGCCGTCGGGGACGGTCTGCCAGGCGGGTACGTCGAACACCTTCGCGGCGGTGGCCGTGCCGTCCTCGGCGGGGGTGACCCGGTAGACGTGCCAGTCGACACTCGACGGGCCCGCCGTGGCGAGGGCGCCGCCGTCCGGGGTGGGCAGGTAGGCGCCCTTGGAGTGGGCGAGCAGGTGCGGGCCGTGTCGTCCGTGAGCGAGACGGCCGTGAGTTCGGGGGTGGCGCCGCCGGGCAGGAACATCGCGTTGGCGGTCAGGAGTTGATCGCCAACCACGGCCTGGGCCTCGCCGAGATAGGGGGCCGTGATGGTGTCCGGGGCGGTACCGGGGGCGGAGTCCACCCGGATCGCCTTGTTGCCGTTGACGACCCAGCGGTCGTTGAACACTATCTTCGGGGAGCTGCCGACGGCGGTGAGATAGGTGCGGAAGCTGCCGTCCGCGAGGTCCACGAGTCCCGCGGCGGTGCCGCCGTCCACGGTGTAGACGACGGCGAGGCGGCGGACCGAGCCGCCGGTGACGAAGGTGCCGGTGAGCTGGGCGCCGCTGGGAAGCCCGGTCACCGGGAGGGTCTCGTGTGCTCACGAAGCGCCAGTGCGCCGTGTCCGGTGCGCTGTGTTTCAGGGGGAGGGGACCATGATCCGTTCACGAAGAATCGCCGCGGTGGTCCTCGGTGGGGCCGTGGCCCTGTCGAGTGCCGTGCTCGCCGGGCCCGCGCAGGCCACGCCCGCCGCCGACACACCCGTGGCCACCGTACCGCTCAGCCATACAACTGCCCCATCGGGAGCGGGAGTTGACAGGAAGAGTGAACTCCGGGCGACCAATGGGTGCACGCCGAGGGGGCGGTGTCCGAAGTGGACACCGCCCCCTGTGGATACGTCGTACGGCTGCCGGCTACGCGGTGAGCCGCTCCAGTGCGGCGTCGACGCGGGCCAGCGTCTTCTCCTTGCCCAGGATCTCCAGCGACTCGAAGAGCGGCAGGCCGACCGTGCGGCCGGTGACGGCGACACGGACCGGGGCCTGCGCCTTGCCGAGCTTGAGGCCGTGCTCCTCACCGGCAGCCAGGACGGCCTCCTTGAGGGACTCCGGGGAGGACCAGTCGGCCGCGTCGAGCTTCTCGCGGGCCGTGCGGAGCAGGGCGTCGCTGCCCTCCTTCATGGCCTTCGTCCAGGAGGCCTCGTCGACGGCCGGCTCCGGCAGGAACAGGAAGTCGACGTTGTCCGTGATCTCGGAGAGGACCTTCATGCGCGACTGGGCGTGCGGGGCGATCGCCTGCCACTTCGCCTCGTCGAAGTCCTCCGGCGCCCAGGGCGCGAAGGGGGCGTGCAGCCAAGGGGCACAGCGCTCGGTGAAGTCCTTCACGTCGAGCAGGCGGATGTGGTCGGCGTTGATCGCCTCGCACTTCTTCAGGTCGAAGCGGGCCGGGTTCGGGTTCACGTCCGTGACCTCGAACGCGGCGACCATCTCGTCGATGGAGAAGATGTCTCGGTCCGCCGAGAGCGACCAGCCGAGCAGGGAGAGGTAGTTCAGCAGGCCCTCGGGGAGGAAACCGCGCTCCCTGTAGAGGTTGAGCGAGGACTCCGGGTCGCGCTTGGAGAGCTTCTTGTTGCCCTCGCCCATCACGTACGGGAGATGGCCGAAGGCCGGGGTCTCCTTGGCGATGCCCAGCTCGGTCAGCGCCTTGTAGAGGGCGATCTGCCGCGGGGTGGAGGAGAGCAGGTCCTCGCCGCGCAGGACGTGGGTGATCTCCATCAGGGCGTCGTCGACGGGGTTGACCAGCGTGTACAGCGGCGCGCCGTTCGCGCGGACGATGCCGTAGTCCGGAACGTTCTCCGGGAGGTACGTGATCTCGCCGCGGACCAGGTCCTCGAACGTGATCGCCTCGTCGGGCATCCGGAAGCGGACGATGGGCTCGCGGCCCTCGGCCTCGTACGCGGCCTTCTGCTCGGCGGAGAGGTCGCGGCAGTGGCCGTCGTAGCCGGAGGGCTTGCCGGCGGCCCGCGCCGCGTCGCGGCGGCTGTCCAGCTCCTCGGTCGAGCAGTAGCAGTGGTACGCGTGGCCCGCGTCCTGCAGCTTGCGGGCGACATCCTGGTAGATGTCCATGCGCTGCGACTGGCGGTACGGCGCGTGCGGGCCGCCGATCTCGGGGCCCTCGTCCCAGTCGAAGCCCAGCCAGCGCATCGAGTCGAGCAGCTGGTCGTACGACTCCTCGGAGTCGCGGGCCGCGTCGGTGTCCTCGATGCGGAAGACCAGGGTGCCTTCGTTGTGCCGGGCGAACGCCCAGTTGAAGAGGGCGGTGCGGACCAGGCCCACGTGGGGGTTGCCGGTGGGAGAGGGACAGAAACGTACGCGGACGTTCGCGTTAGCCACGCTTGATCACCTTGTTGGTGAGAGAGCCGATGCCTTCGATGGTGACGGCGACCTCGTCGCCGACGTTCAGGGGGCCGACCCCTGCCGGGGTGCCGGTGAGGATCACGTCGCCGGGGAGCAGCGTCATGGCCTCGGTGATGTTGACGATCAGATCCTCGATGGAGTGGATCATCTCGCTGGTGCGGCCGAGCTGCCGCTGCTGCCCGTTGACCGTGCACTGGATGGTGAGGTCGGTGGGGTCCAGGTCCGTCTCCACCCAGGGGCCGAGCGGGCAGGAGCTGTCGAAGCCCTTGGCGCGGGCCCACTGCTTCTCGCGCTTCTGGACGTCGCGGGCGGTGACGTCGTTGGCGCAGGTGTAGCCGAGGATGACGTCCTTGACCCGCTCGCGCGGGACCTCGCGGCACATACGGCCGATGACGACCGCGAGCTCGGCCTCGTGGTGCAGCTCGCTGGAGAAGGAGGGGTACTGGATCGGGTCACCCGGACCGATCACCGAGGTCGACGGCTTGAAGAAGGCGAACGGGGCGTCGGGCACCTCGTTGCCGAGCTCCTTGGCGTGCTCCGCGTAGTTGCGGCCGAAGGCCACGACCTTGTTCGGGAGCACCGGCGGCAGCAGCCGGACCTTGCTCAGCGGGACCTTCGTACCGGAGAGCTCGAAGTCCGCGAACGGGATGCCCTTGATGATGTCGAGGACGAGCTCGTCCGGCTTGTCGCCCTCGACCGCGCCGAAAGCGACGTTGCCGTCGATGGAGAATCTGGCGATGCGCACGGGATCCTTGCGCCCCTCACTGAGCTGGCTGGAGTCTGACGCTCCAGGCTAACGCGGCAAGGGCTGCGGACTTCGCGTATATCCGCCGGGACGGTGAGCGGCGGCCCCCGTCCGGGCGCTGAACGACCCGAGGGGGCCACGCGCCGCGCGCGGGCCCCCTCGGTCACACCGTGCTCGCTCCGCTCACTCCGCGGCGGAGGCAGCGACCGGGATGTCCATGAGGACGGTACGGCGGGGGTTGGCCGTCTGCAGGGGAAGGTCGACCGAGTGCTCCGGCCGCTCCGGCGTCCGCAGGCCATCGGCGTCCTCGAGGTGCGCCAGCGTCGTGCGTCGCGGATTGGCTATGTTGCGGAACATCATCGTCGTCTTCACCGTTTTGCTCGACCTTGTCGTCCTGGGCGCCGGTCGGGGTCAAAGAGCCCCACATAGGCGCGGGTTGTCGGATTCGCCATCCCTGTAAAGCGTCAGGCTAAACATTCAATTCCCGGGCGATGCCGTGAAGACGCCATGATCGCCGTGTGAGTTTCCTCACTCACCGATGGACAAACCGGTCAATCACGGCCCTCAACCCAGGCCGACCAAACGGACATTACTCCACTGAACCAATCATTCCGCTCCTGATCATCGCGACTGGGACACGGTATATAGCCCAACGGCTCGTAGGCATACGCCCGGTATGTACGAGATCCCCTTGCACACCTCGTGACGTGACCCTCACATGCTGTCACGGAGGTCACAGCCTGGTACTCGGGCCTTGTTGGAGATCCTGCACTGTGCTGGAATTCCTCGGACCGCCGCGGAATCACGAATCCGGCGCGCAGGGGCGCTACGCAGCGCCGAGTGGCGGCGGGATAGGGGGAGCCTGCGCCGGTCACTCAGACCACATACGAGAGGCGCATCTGTGCCTCCCGTAACAACGCCGACACCGTCCCGCCGTTCCAGCGGAGGGGCGCCTGGTCCAGAGGTTGCGACGCTAGTGCAGGGACGTTTCAAGAGGGATGGCAGCGCTTCGGCGGAGCCGGAGCCGCGCGGCGGGACCGACCGCGGTTCCTCGCCCCAGCACGCCCAGAACCCGGGACCGGCAGAGGTCGGCGGCAGCGGCGAACACTCCGCTCGCGCCGGCGCGAAGCCCAAGGCTCCCGCCACCACGACGGCCGCCACACCGAAGAGCACACCGGGCCCCGGCTCGCGCGTAGCTCTGCGGAACTGGCGCATCTCGACACGACTGGTCTCGCTGCTCGCGCTCCCCGTGGTCGCCGCGACCTCGCTCGGTGCGCTCCGCATCAACGAGTCGATGGACAACATCCAGCAGCTCGACAACATGCGGCTGCTGACCGAGATGACCAAGCAGGCCACCGAGCTCGCCGCCGCCCTCCAGAAGGAGCGCGACGAGTCGGCCGGTCCGCTGGCGCACGGTGCCCTGGCCAACGACTACACCGTCAAGGGAGTGCGTGACGCCACCGACGTCGCGAAGAAGCACTTCCTCCAAGGCACGCAGCAGGTCGACGACGCCACGGCCAACGGTCAGTTGTCCGGTGTGCACGACAGCCTCGTCGGTGTCGTCAGTGAGCTGTACAAGCTCAACCAGATCCGCAGCGACGCCTACAGCGACCCCCAGAACTCGACCCAGACGGTGGACGCGTACCACCGCCTGGTGACCGAGCTCCTCGCCCTCTCGCAGGACATGGCCGAGGCGACCAGCAACCCGGAGATGATCCAGCGCACCCGTGCGCTGGCGTCCTTCTCCGCCGCCAAGGAGTACGCCTCCGTCCAGCGCGCCGTCATCGCCGCCGCGCTTCCCGAGCAGCCGAAGACCTTCGGTGTCCTCTCGAAGAACGACCAGCAGTACGCGCTCTCCGCACAGGAGAGCCAGGAGTCCGAGAACGAGAGCTTCAAGAACATCTACGGCTCGGGCAGCGCTGACCTGCTCCTGCCGATCGAGGGCGACAACCCGACGATCAAGTCCGCCGACCAGTACGCCAAGCGCGTACTGAGCGGCCCGGACGGTCTGAAGACGCAGAACAAGCGCTCGTACAAGGACTGGGTCGACGACGACTCCGCCAAGATCGATCAGATGTCGAAGATCGAGACCACGCTGCTCGGCGAGATGGAGCAGAAGGCCCGTGAGCTGCGCAACCAGTCCCAGAGCGAAGCGATCGTCTCCGGTGTCCTGATCCTGCTCGTCCTCGGTGTCTCGCTCGTCGGCGCCTTCGTCGTGGCCCGCTCCATGATCCGCTCGCTGCGCCGCCTCCAGGACACCGCGACCAGGGTCGCCCAGAACCGCCTGCCCGAGCTCGTCAAGCAGCTCTCGGAGTCGGACCCGCAGGACGTCGACACCTCCGTCGAGTCGGTCGGTGTGCACTCCCGGGACGAGATCGGCCAGGTGGCCGCGGCCTTCGACGACGTGCACCGCGAGGCCGTCCGCCTCGCCGCCGAGCAGGCCCTTCTGCGAGGCAACGTCAACGCGATGTTCACCAACCTCTCGCGCCGCTCCCAAGGTCTTATCCAGCGTCAGCTCTCGCTCATATCCGAGCTGGAGTCCCGCGAGGCCGACCCCGACCAGCTCTCCTCGCTGTTCAAGCTCGACCACCTCGCGACCCGCATGCGCCGTAACGGTGAAAACCTTCTCGTTCTCGCCGGTGAAGAGCCCGGTCGCCGCTGGACCCGTCCGGTCCCGCTGGTCGACGTGCTCCGCGCCGCCGCCTCCGAGGTGGAGCAGTACGAGCGCATCGAACTCGCCTCGGTCCCGACCACCGAAGTCGCCGGCCGGGTCGTCAACGACCTCGTGCACCTGCTCGCAGAGCTGCTGGAGAACGCCACGTCGTTCTCCTCCCCGCAGACCAAGGTCAAGGTCACCGGTCACGCCCTGCCCGACGGCCGGGTGCTGATCGAGATCCACGACACCGGTATCGGTCTGTCCCCCGAGGACCTGGCCGCGATCAACGAGCGGCTCGCCGCTCCGCCCACGGTGGACGTCTCCGTCTCCCGCCGCATGGGTCTGTTCGTGGTCGGTCGTCTGTCGCAGCGTCACGGCATCCGCATCCAGCTGCGTCCGTCCGACTCCGGTGGTACGACCGCGCTGGTCATGCTGCCGGTGGACGTCGCGCAGGGCGGCAAGAAGCCCATGCCGAACAAGCCGGGCCAGGGTGCCTCCGGCGGCGGCCCTGCAGCGGCGCAGGCTTCGGCCGGTGTGGCCGCGGCCCGTCGCTCGAACGGCTCGCAGAGCGGTCCCTCGCTCGGTGCCGGTGCCCCCGCCGCTCCCGGTGGCCCCCTCGGGGCCCCGCCGCAGCGCGGGCAGGTCGGCGCAGGCCAGGGTCCGCGGGCCGCACTCCCCACGAGCAACCAGGGCGGTCGCCCGGGTGCTCCCGGCGGAGCGCGTGGTCCGCAGGGTCAGGGTGCCGGTCAGGGCAGGCAGGCGCCGGCCGGCGCGAACGCCTTCGGGCAGAGCCCGCAGGGCTACCAGGCCGGGAACGGCATGCCGCAGCAGGGATACGGCGGCGGATCGGGCTCCCCGAACGCCTTCGGTGACACCTCCGGCGGCCAGAACTCGTTCGGCAACGGATCCGGCGCCGGCCAGAACGCCTTCGGCGACAGCAACCCCGCGGCCGCCGCTCCGGCGCCCGCGCAGGCACCGGCCAATGGCAAGGGCAGCCGTCGTCGGCCGCAGCTCCCGGGTCGCGGTGGCGCGCGTGCCGAGCTGCCCGGTGGCAACACGGGTTCCCGCACGCCGAGCTGGAGCGACGACAACGCGCAGCCGCCGGTTCCGCGTACGTCTCTCGACACCCCGCGTGGCCACGAGGACCCCGAGTCCACTTCGCGCATGCCGCGGATCGACGATCGCCAGGGCCCCGCCTCCACCGCGGAGTTCGCCCGTCCCGACTTCGACGCCCCGCGCCCCGGCGCGAGTGCGCCGCAGAACAACGGCCAGAGCAACGGCCAGTACGGCTACAGTTCCGGCAACCAGTCCTCCGTCGGCCAGAACCCGGCCGGCACGGGACAGTTCGCCACCCAGGGCTACGGTGCCTCCCAGGACCCGTCGTCCACCGGCCAGTTCGCCCAGCCGGGCTACGGAGCTTCCCAGGACCCCTCGTCCACCGGGCAGTACGCGACGCCCGGTTACGGCAACGGTCAGGGCTCGTCGTCCACCGGGCAGTACGAGCGGCCGACCACCCCCCAGCCGCCCGTCCGCCAGGAGCCCGAGGCGCTTCCGCCGGCCTCGAACCCCGGTGACGGCCGTACCCCGCTGTACGACACGCTGGAGACCAACTGGTTCCACGGTCAGGCGAACGGCTCGGACGGCGCTCCCACCAACGGCACCCCCCAGAACAACGGTTCCCAGGGATTCACGCAGGTTGCCCCCCAACAGCCGCAGACTCCCCCGGCTCCGCAGCGACCGGCCGCCGCACCGGCCGCTACCACGTGGCGCAGCTCTCCGAACGACGATCTCGTCAAGCAGGCAGAGCGCGCCCGTAAACCGTCGGCAGGCGGGGTCACCACCTCAGGCCTGCCGCGCCGCGTCCCGCGAGCCAACCTCGTCGCGGGCACGGCACAGCAGCAACAGCACCAAAGCGGTCCGCAGGTCTCGCGTGCGCCTGATGACGTACGCGGCCGGCTGACCAATCTCCGTAGGGGCATTCAGCAAGGTCGACAGGCCGCTCCCAACGGCCAGACCGGCAGCTTCCCCAGCCCCACTCACCAGCAGGAGCGTTAGTTGAGCCCGATGAGCCAGGCGGCACAGAACCTCAACTGGTTGATCACCAACTTTGTGGACAACACCCCCGGGGTGTCCCACACCGTCGTCGTGTCCGCCGACGGACTCCTTCTGGCAATGTCCGAAGGCTTCCCCCGCGACCGCGCGGACCAACTGGCGGCCGTCGCCTCCGGACTCACCTCGCTGACTGCCGGGGCTTCCCGGATCTTCGAAGGTGGAGCGGTGGCCCAGACGGTCGTGGAGATGGAGCGCGGCTTCCTCTTCCTGATGTCGGTTTCGGACGGATCGTCCCTCGCGGTCCTCTCCCACCCGGAGTGCGACATCGGTCTCGTCGGCTACGAGATGGCACTGCTCGTCGATCGTGCGGGCGCTGTCCTCACGCCGGACCTGCGTGCCGAACTACAAGGCAGTCTGCTTCACTGACCGCCCCCGGATCCAGACACCGCACGAAATCACCGTCCGGCCGCCACAATCCCCCCACCGGCCCCAACAGACGGCACGACTGACCGACTTGCTGTCCCGCCCGGAGGATTCATGACCCCGCCCACCGCCTCTCATGATCCGTACGCTGAGCCGTACGGGGACGAGGGCGACCAGCCGCTGGTACGTCCGTACGCGATGACCGGCGGCCGGACCCGGCCGCGGTACCAACTCGCCATAGAGGCCCTGATCAGCACCACGGCCGATCCGGCCCAGCTGATGGGACTGCTTCCCGAACACCAGCGCATCTGCCACCTGTGCCGGGAAGTGAAGTCGGTGGCCGAGGTGTCGGCCCTCCTGTCCATGCCTCTCGGCGTGGCCAGGATCCTCGTCGCGGACCTCGCGGAGGCCGGACTCGTCGCCATTCACCAGCCTGGCGGCGATGAGAACAACGGCGGCGCGCCGGACGTGACTTTGCTCGAAAGGGTGCTCAGTGGACTTCGCAAGCTCTGACGGAGGCCGGGCGACCACCTCCGCGAAGATCGTCGTAGCGGGTGGCTTCGGTGTCGGCAAAACCACGTTCGTGGGTGCCGTTTCCGAGATCAACCCGCTGCGCACCGAGGCCGTCATGACCTCCGCCTCGGCGGGCATCGACGACCTCACCCACACCGGGGACAAGACCACCACCACGGTGGCCATGGACTTCGGCCGTATCACCCTCGACCAGGACCTGATCCTGTACCTCTTCGGTACGCCGGGCCAGGACCGCTTCTGGTTCATGTGGGACGACCTGGTCCGCGGTGCCATCGGCGCCGTGGTCTTGGTGGACACCCGGCGTCTCGCCGACTGCTTCCCGGCGGTCGACTACTTCGAGAACAGCGGTCTGCCGTTCGTCATCGCCCTCAACGGCTTCGACGGTCACCAGCCGTACAACCCGGAGGAAGTGCGCGAGGCTCTTCAGATCGGCCCGGACGCTCCGATCATCACGACGGACGCGCGACACCGTGCAGATGCGAAGAGCGCTCTGATCACCCTGGTCGAGCACGCCCTCATGGCACGGCTGCGGTAGCAGCCAAGTAGACAGCTCCGTATGGAAGTTGTCGTAGACGCATTGGAGCCGACTGTGTCGTTTGACACGGTCGGCCACAGTGTTCATAACGTTTCGACAGAGAATTTCACCGACCCCGACACGCATCGCGGTCACCCGGTGCCACTGCGCTCATGAAAGCCCCGCCTTTTGGCGGGGCTCGCTCTTTATGACCGTTTTATCTGTGGCCGGTGCCACTCGGAATCATCGATTCCGAGTGTTTGGAAGGGCGCCGCTTGACGTGCTGGAATGCGCTGAACTGCCCAGTAGTAGTCAAGGGCGCTGGTAGATACCGCGGCACAACGTAGGTGCCGACGCCGAGAGGTTGTTGGTCGAGTGAGGCGAAGCATGAACGGTCCCGAGCCGTCGGCACGGGGCAACTTCACCCCGCCGCCGCGCGGAGCGGCGCCCGCACAAATGCCCGGCCCGGAGCCCACGCCGGCGCCCGCGCCGAGCGGGAGCCGTTTCTCCCCGCGCAACTGGCGGGTGCCGACCAGGCTGAACGCGATCCTGCTCATACCCGTGGTGGTCGGCCTGGTCATGGGCGGCTTCCAGGTGAAGAGCTCGATCGACACCTGGCAGGAGGCCCAGGACGCCGAGAAGACGGCGCGCCTGGTGCAGGCGGCACTGAACTACGGCGACAAGCTGTTCGTCGAGCGTGACCTCAGCGCCTACCCGCTGCTGAAGGGCGCCGGCCAGAAGGACCCCACGGTCGTCAAGGTCCGCAAGCAGACGGACCTGGCCGCCGACGCCTTCGACCAGGCCGCCCAGAACATGCCGAAGACGCCCGGCCTGGAGCGCCGCCTCGCCGTCTTCCGCAATGTCGAGCCCGGTCTCGAGCAGCTGCGGAAGCTCGCATACACCACCAAGCTTCCCGGCGTGAAGACCGAAGAGGGTTACCTCCAGATCCAGCACCCGCTGATGGAGTTCGCCAACGAGCTCGGTCTGGGCACCGGAAACATCACCAGCTACGGCCGTACGGTCTACGCGATCTCGCTGTCCAAGGCCGCGCTGTCGCTGGAGCGGTCCATCGGCATGCACATGCTGATCAAGCCGGGTCCCGGTCTGAGCAGCCTCGCCAGCCAGCGCGTCGCCCTCTCCTCGTACGCCTACCTCGAAGGCATCGCGGTCGAGGAGTACATCGGTGGTGGCACCGAGGACGACGCGGCCAAGCTCGAAGCGGCACAGGCGAACATCAAGTCGGACCTGACGGCGAAGGCGCGGGAAGCCGCGGCCGCCGACCCGAACTACGTGAAGCCGCCGTCGAACCCGACCGACATGGTCACGGCTCTGGCGACGCTCAAGTCCCCGCTGGACAGCGACCGCGCCACGCTGGCCGCGGGAGGCGTCACCGCGCAGAACTGGATGGCGGTCAACACCGCCAAGTACAACGCCTACCGGCAGATCGAGTCGGACCTCGCCGACAAGGCGGTGGCCGAGGCCGCCGACATCTCCGACACGGCCAAGACCGACGCCTTCATCACCGGCGCCATCGTCGTGATCGCCCTGCTCGCCGCGTTCATCCTGGCCGGCATGGTGGCCCGCCAGATGAGCCGTGCGATGCGCCAGCTGCGCAACGCCGCCTTCAATGTCGCCGAGCAGCGCCTGCCGATGCTGGTCGACCAGCTCTCGCGCACCGACCCCGGCCGGGTCGACACCCGCGTGCAGCCGATCCCGATCACCACCACGGACGAGATCGGCGAAGTCGCCCGCGCCTTCGACCAGGTCCACCGCGAGGCCGTACGACTGGCCGCCGAGCAGGCCCTCCTGCGAGGCAACATCAACGCGATCTTCACCAACCTCTCGCGCCGCAACCAGTCCCTGATCGAGGGCCAGCTGACGCTGATCACCGACCTGGAGAACAACGAGGCCGACCCGGACCAGCTGGAGAACCTCTTCCGCCTGGACCACCTCGCGACCCGTATGCGCCGCAACGGCGAGAACCTCCTGGTCCTCGCCGGCGAGGAGCCCGGCCGCCGCTGGGACCAGCCGGTCCCGCTGGTCGACGTGCTGCGCGCCGCCTCCTCCGAGGTGGAGCAGTACGAGCGCATCGAGCTCTCCGGCGTCCCGGAGGCCGAGATCCACGGCCGCGCCGTGACCGACCTCGTGCACCTGCTCGCCGAGCTCCTGGAGAACGCGACCACGTTCTCCTCCCCGCAGACCAAGGTCCGCGTCACCGCGACCCGTCTCCCCGACGGCCGCATCATGGTCGAGATCCACGACAAGGGCATCGGCCTCACCGCCGAGGACTTCGCGGACATCAACCACAAGCTGGCCAACCCGCCGACCGTGGACGCCGCGATCTCGCAGCGCATGGGCCTGTTCGTGGTCGGCCGGCTGTCCGACCGCCACGGCATCCGCGTCCAGCTGCGCCCCTCGGGCGAGCAGGCCGGTACCACCTCGCTGGTCATGCTCCCCGACGCCATCACCCACGGTGGCGGCGGTGACTACCAGCCGATGCGCGACGAGTTCACCGTGTCCCAGATCATTCCCGAGCAGCAGTCGTTCCAGGGCGAGAGCTTCGGCGGCCAGCAGCAGAAGCCCGTGCTGACCGCCGCGGACCTCGGTTTCGACGACAGCCGCTACGAGGTCCCGGACGACGCCCGTGACCTGGACCCCGTGGGCCGCTCCCTGATGCGCGAGGAGCGCCGTGCGGCCCTGGAGGCCCAGGCGCAGGGCGTGGACGCCATCGAGAGCCCCCAGGCCTACACCGACGGCTTCGAGGCCCAGCCCGCGTACGACAACGGCCAGCCGTCCTTCGACGGTGCCCCGGCGTACGACGGCGGCCAGGGTGTGCACGAGGAGCAGCAGACCACGTACGACCAGCAGACGTCGTACGAGGAGCCGCAGCAGGCTGCGTACGACGAGGCGTACTTCCCGTCCAACGGCGGCTACCCTGAGCCGTCGTACACGGAGCCGGTCCAGCCGGAGCAGCCCGTGGCAATGGGCGGCGCCGCCCCGGAATCGCTGTCGGCCTTCGGCGAGCCGTCCTACCAGGACGACTGGCCGCAGCAGGACGCGTACCAGGGTGGGTACCGGCCCGACTACGCTCCGGAAGCGGGATCTCCGCAGGTCGCTGACGCGGCCGCGCAGGACAGCGTAGGCTTCGGTCGTCCGGGACCGGCCCCTTCGGCCGCCCACGCGATGACCGACGCGGGACTGCCCCGTCGCGGAGGCCCCACCGGCGGCAACGGTCGGCGCCCCGCCGAACCGGCGAGGGAGCAGGCGGTGCCCGCTTCCTCCGGGAACACGGGCGACGACTGGCGATCGTCCAACGACGATCGGTGGCAGCGCGCCGAGCAGCTCAAGAAGCCCAAGGCGGGCGGGGTCACCTCGTCCGGTCTGCCGCGGCGGGTGCCCAAGGCCAACCTGGTCGAGGGAACCGCGGAATCGACCCCCCAGGGCGGCCCCCAGGTCTCCCGCGCTCCTGAGGATGTCCGGGGCAGGCTGAGCAACCTGCGTCGCGGCGTGGAGCGGGGACGCAATGCAGGTAGTGAGACGAACGGTCAGGGCCTCGGTCCTGACAGCACCTACAACCAGGAGCGTTAGTGTGAGCCCGATGAGCCAGGCGGCACAGAACCTGAACTGGTTGATCACCAACTTCGTGGACAACACCCCTGGGGTGTCCCACACAGTGGTGGTCTCCGCCGACGGACTCCTTCTGGCTATGTCCGAAGGCTTTCCCCGTGACCGGGCCGACCAGTTGGCGGCCGTCGCGTCCGGTCTGACCTCATTGACCGCGGGTGCTTCCCGTATCTTCGAGGGTGGCCACGTGAACCAGACTGTTGTGGAGATGGAGCGAGGATTCCTCTTCCTCATGTCCGTTTCGGATGGTTCTTCACTCGCAGTACTTGCACACCCTGAGGCGGACATCGGTCTCATTGGGTACGAGATGGCGCTTCTGGTGGACCGTGCGGGCACGGTTCTCACTCCGGACCTTCGTGCGGAGCTCCAGGGCAGCCTTCTCAACTAATAGACAGACGGTGCGAATTGGCGTCCCGGGGCCGTAAGGTTTCGGGACGCGGTCCCACAGCGATGGGTGCCCGGCACAGTCGGAGGAGGAGAGAAAGTGGTAACACCCCCAGGCGGTTCGTCTTCGGGCAATTGGTCGTACGGCCCCGGCCAGGGGCAGGGCGGCCACGGTGACGGTTCACAGAACCCGAACCGGTACAACTTTCCCTCCGCACCCAGCCAGCGACGGCAGCCGTACCCGCCCCAGGGTCCGCAGGGCCCGGGGCCGTCTCCCTACGACCAGCCGTCGGCACCGCGTATTCAGCCCGTGCAACCGCAGCGACGCTCACCCGAGCCGTCGCCCGCCGGGTCGTCGAGCAACCCCCTGGTGCGTCCTTACGCCATGACGGGTGGCCGCACCAGGCCCCGCTACCAGCTCGCCATAGAGGCACTGGTGCACACCACCGCGCAGCCGCACCAGATGCAGGGCCAGTTGCCCGAGCATCAGCGGATCTGCAACCTCTGCCGGGAGATCAAGTCGGTGGCCGAAATCTCGGCCCTGCTGACCATCCCTCTCGGTGTTGCCAGGATCCTCGTCGCCGACTTGGCGGAGGCGGGCCTGGTCGCCATTCATCAGCCGGGCGGCGACGAGAGCGCCGGCGGCCAGCCAGCCGTGACATTGCTCGAAAGGGTGCTCAGTGGACTTCGCAAGCTCTAGCGGAGGGCCTTCCCGCTCCACCACGTCCGCGAAGATCGTGGTGGCGGGCGGCTTCGGCGTGGGCAAGACCACGTTCGTCGGCGCCGTCTCGGAGATCAACCCGCTGCGCACCGAGGCCGTCATGACGTCCGCTTCGGCGGGCATCGACGACCTCACGCACACCGGAGACAAGACGACGACGACCGTCGCCATGGACTTCGGCCGTATCACCCTCGACCAGGACCTGATCCTGTACCTCTTCGGTACGCCGGGCCAGGACCGCTTCTGGTTCATGTGGGACGACCTGGTCCGTGGCGCCATCGGCGCGATCGTCCTGGTGGACACCCGGCGTCTCGCCGACTGCTTCCCCGCGGTCGACTACTTCGAGAACAGCGGCCTGCCGTTCGTCATCGCCCTCAACGGCTTCGACGGCAACCAGCCGTACAACCCGGAGGAAGTCCGCGAGGCTCTCCAGATCGGCCCGGACGCCCCGATCATCACGACGGACGCCCGCCACCGCGCGGACGCGAAGTCGGCGCTGATCACGCTGGTCGAGCACGCCCTCATGGCGCGCCTCCGCTAGCACATCCCGCTTCCGCGACAACGGCCCCTGCTTCTCCGCCCGGAGAAGCAGGGGCCGTTGCCTGTTGCCGCCTGTTGCCTGTTGTCTGTTGCCTGTTGCCTGTTGCGGCGGGCTGCGGCCGAACTCCTGGCCCGTACAGCCCCGTTGAACGGCGAGACGGCCGGGGGTGCCGAACGCCCGCCGGAACGCTGCCTGTTGGCCCTGGAGGGCTTCTGTGGCCTCCGGGACACACCACAGCCCCGCCCTCCATCGGGAGGACGGGGCTGTCGGCGTCAGACCTCAGTGCCAGCTGTGCGGTGCCCGGAAGCCGGGCTCCCGCTCCAGACGGCGCCAGCCCGCCTTGCGGTGGGCGCGGTGGGCAGGAGCGGCATCAGTGGGAGCGGCGGCGGCACGGGCCAGGAGGATCGCCGTGATGGCGGCGACTTCCTCGGGCTCGGCGTGGCCCTTCTCGACGCGGATGTCAGCGTTGCTCATAGGTTTCAGTCTCCATGAGAGAGGTTTCCGCGGGGGTACCGCGGAGAATCCGCAGGGTTACTGCGGGGGGTTGCCGTGCTTGCGGGAGGGCAGGTCCGCGTGCTTGGTGTGCAGCATCGCGAGGGACTTGATCAGGACCTCGCGGGTCTCGGCGGGGTCGATGACGTCGTCGACCAGACCGCGCTCCGCCGCGTAGTACGGGTGCATCAGCTCGGCCTTGTACTCCTTGACCATGCGGACACGCATCGCCTCGGGATCGACGGCATCGGCGATCTGACGGCGGAAGATGACGTTGGCGGCACCCTCGGCGCCCATCACGGCGATCTCGTTCGTCGGCCAGGCGTAGGTGAGGTCCGCCCCGATGGACTGGCTGTCCATGACGATGTAGGCACCTCCGTACGCCTTGCGCAGGATGAGAGAGATCCGCGGCACCGTCGCGTTGCAGTACGCGTAGAGCAGCTTCGCGCCGTGCCGGATGATCCCGCCGTGCTCCTGGTCGACACCCGGGAGGAACCCAGGCACGTCCAGCAACGTGATGATCGGGATATTGAAAGCGTCACACATCTGGACAAAGCGCGCAGCTTTTTCGGATGCCTCGATGTCGAGGACACCGGCGAGGCTCTGCGGCTGGTTGGCGACGATGCCGACGACCATGCCGTCGAGGCGGGCCAGCGCGCAGATGATGTTGCGGGCCCAGCGCTCGTGGATCTCCAGGTAGTCGCCGTCGTCGACGAGCTCCTCGATGACCTTGGTCATGTCGTACGGGCGGTTGCCGTCGGCCGGGACCAGGTCCAGCAGCACCTCGCTGCGGCGGTCGGCCGGGTCCGCGGAGGCGGCCCGCGGCGGGTTCTCGCGGTTGTTCTGCGGGAGCATCGACAGGAGGTAGCGCACCTCGGCGATGCAGGTCTCCTCGTCGTCGTACGCGAAGTGGCAGACGCCGGAGGTCTCCGCGTGGACGTCGGCGCCGCCCAGGCCGTTCTGGGTGATCTCCTCGCCCGTCACCGCCTTGACCACGTCCGGGCCGGTGATGAACATCTGCGAGGTCTCGCGGACCATGAAGACGAAGTCCGTGAGCGCGGGCGAGTAGGCCGCGCCGCCGGCGCACGGGCCGAGCATCACGGAGATCTGCGGGATGACGCCGGAGGCCCTGGTGTTGCGCTGGAAGATGCCGCCGTAGCCGGCGAGGGCGGAGACGCCCTCCTGGATACGGGCGCCCGCGCCGTCGTTCAGGGACACCAGCGGCGCACCCGCCGCGATCGCCATGTCCATGATCTTGTGGATCTTCGTGGCGTGGGCCTCGCCCAGCGCGCCGCCGAAGATGCGGAAGTCATGGGCGTACACGAAGACCGTGCGGCCCTCGACCGTGCCCCAGCCCGTGATCACACCGTCCGTGTACGGCTTCTTCGCCTCCAGGCCGAAACCGGTCGCCCGGTGCCGACGCAGCTGCTCGACCTCCTGGAACGAGCCCGCGTCCAGCAGCAGCTCGATGCGCTCCCGGGCGGTCAGCTTGCCCTTGGCATGCTGCGCCTCGGTCGCCTTCTCACTGGGGCCGCGCAGCGCCTCCGCACGGATCGCGTGCAGTTCCGCCACACGTCCGCGCGCGTCCGTCGGTTCATCTGTGGAGCTCGTGGAGCTGGCGGTGTCGGCCTCGTCCAAAACGGTCATGTAGCGACCATACGAAGTCCACCAAGGAAACAGGCCCGTCGACTCTGCACAGTCTCCGGACCGTTTTCCTGGTGCCCCTGAACAGAACCGCCATCAGATGCAGGCGATCCGACTGCCCAGAGGGGCTTGGGCTTGTTGAGATCACACAAACCGTTCCATCGAGAGCCACCTCACATTCATGAGTGGCACATGCCATCAGCGGGGTGACGCGGACCCCCGTTCGGCGGTCCGCGTCACCCCGGGGCGCCGGCTCAGCAGCCGCCGCAGTTGTAGTAGAGGACGTCCCAGTGGCTGCCCTCATCGGCATAGATGTTGCCGGCACCGGACTGGTACTGCGGGGCGCCGTCGCCGCGCAGGCCTATGTAGGTGAAGTTGTTCTTGATGTAGGCGGTGACGCAGGTGTTCTTGCCGTAGTCGAGCTTGTAGCCGTTCCAGTGCGAGTACGTGCCGCTGGCGTGACCGGTCTCGGTGCCGCCGGTGATGTTGAGCGCGCAGCCGCTGGACCCCTTGAGCGTCTGGGCACCCTGCGCGGTGGCGAGGTTGAGCTGCTCGAACGACGTGCAGGTGGAGTTGTTGCGGTCGGAGCAGCCACCGGAGGAGGACCAGGTGATGCCGACCTGGCGGAACATCGAGGTGGCGGTGGCGTGACTGATCTTGGTGACGGCGAAGGCGTCGGTGGCGGTGCCGACGACGGCGACACCGGGGGCCACGACGAGGGCGAGAGCGGTCAGCACGGACCTGAACTTCATAGAGGGGGGACCTTTCCTGCGGAGGACCGTCGGGCGGCCGTACGGACGTACGGCCGTGCTTCCTGTGGGGCGACTGTGCAGGGGGTGCACGCAGATGGTGCCCGAGTTCTACGCGCGTTCGCCAGAGGCCGGACACGTGTAACCCACCGTGACGCGACGACCACTCTCCGGATGATGTTGAAAGTTGAACGGAATAGGTCTACGGTTGCCCTTGTTGACCTCGTTGAACGTTAAACAGAATGACGCCGCGGCTCCGCCCGGAACCGCGGCCCGTCCCCCAAGGAGCACCTCATGGGCATCTTCGGCCGCAAGACCACCGACACCGCCGAGTCCGCGGGCACCGCGACGGCCACCGCAGTGAGCCCGGACCTGGCCGCACTGACCGGCGAGTACACCATCGACCCGGCCCACTCGACGATCGGCTTCGTCGCCCGTCACGCGATGGTGACCAACGTCAAGGGCAAGTTCAACGACTTCGAGGGCACGCTGCACCTGGACGGCAGCGACCCGGCCAAGTCGACGGCGTCCCTCGACGTCAAGATGGACAGCATCGACACCGGGTCCGCGGACCGCGACGGCCACCTCAAGAGCGCCGACTTCTTCAAGACCGACGCGTTCCCGGCGATGACCTTCCGCTCCACCAAGGCGGAGGCCCTGGGCGGCGACGACTACCGGATCACCGGCGACCTGGAGATCCTCGGCACCACCCGGGAGCTGACCATCGACCTGGAGTTCAACGGCTCCGCGAAGGACCCGTTCGGCAACGAGCGTGTGGGCTTCGAGGGCAAGGCCGAGATCCTGCGCTCCGAGTGGGGCCTCACCTGGAACGCGGCTCTGGAGACCGGTGGCGTCCTCGTCTCCGACAAGATCAAGCTGAACTTCGACATCTCGGCGATCAAGAACGCCGCCTGAGTCACCGGCCCGCAGCGAGCCCTGTCGTCCCACGTCGGCCGACCCGTTCGCTCCGGCGACATCCCGAGCGCGCCCGCCCGCCCTCCCCGTACGGAGAGGGCGGGCGCTCTCATGTCCGCACCAAGGACACCGACACCTCGCTGACGGTCTCCGCGAACCTCGCGGCCGCCGCGCGGATCCTGGGCGACGAGATCGACCACTTCCGCTGCCGGGAGGAGGGCCACGGCGCGAACATCGACCCGGGCGCCTTCCTCGGCAGGATCGCCGAGGTGACGGCCACACGACGTGCCGCACGACGGGCCGCAAGCAGCGCGCCGTCGGGGAACGCCCCCGCGCCGTCGAGAGCCCTTTCCCGACGCCGGGTTCCCGCACACGGGCGCTCGGCGTCATGGCGGGTGGCATCTCAGGGCCGGGGGCAGGTGGCGTCAAGGCGGGTGGCGTCAGGGCGGGTGGCGTCAGGGCGGGGGTGGCGGGCGGCGTCACGGCGGGTGACGGGGGTGGGCGGCTTCACGGCCGACGCCGGGCGGCAGGCGACGAGCGGCGGGCACGGGCGGCGACGAGCGGCGGGCGACGGACGACGTGGAGCGGCGGGCGGCGGGCGACGAGGAGCCGGGGGACGGGCGGCAGGCGACGGGCGGCGGGCGGCGGGCGGCGGGCGGCGGGCACGAGCGGCGAGGAGCGGCGGGCGGCGGGCAAGCCCGTGTGCGGGGCCGCTCAGAACCCGCCGCCGAAGTCGCCGCCGCCACCGAAGTCGCCTCCCCCGCCGTCCCCGAAGCCGCCGCCGAAGTCGCCGGGGTCGAAGTCGGCACCGGAGACGTCGCCGCCGCCGTAACCGCCGCCGAAGTCGCCGTAACCGGTGCCGTAGGCGGCCCCGTACCCGGGGCTCGCCATCATGCTGCCGAGCACGGTCCCGACGAGGAGGCCCGGCAGCAAACCGCCGCCGAAGTAGCCGCCCGCCCAGGGGCCGTACGCCGGGCCCGCGTCCCAGTACGGACGGCGGCCGTGGTCGGTCTCGACCTCGCGGATCGCCGGGTCCTCGCCGCCGGCGAGGCGGATCCAGTCGGCTTTGCAGACCGGGACCTCGCGGGGTGCGCCGCCGGCGGGAGTCCAGGCCGCGTCGGCGACGGACGGACCGTGCCGGGGGTCGAAGAAGCAGGGCGCCCGGCGTTCGGGGACCGGGCGGCCCTCGCGGCGCGCGGCGAGCACGGCGAGCGAGAAGCGGCCCTCCTCCAGGGACTGGGTGACGGCGCGTACGTCCTCGGGGCGCTGGGCCTTGGCCATGAAGGACTTCGCCTGCTCGTAGGCGTCCAGCCCGCGTTCGTAGTCCGCGCGCATCGCGTCGTCGGCGCCCGCCTCCGCGGGGTGGAAGTCGAGCCGGTCCAGCTCCTCGCCGAAGGCGGTGATGTCCTCGTCCACGACCACGCGGAGCCTGTCGAGCGCCGCCCGCTGTTCCTCCTCCTTGCGGCGCCGGTTGCGGCGCACGACCGTGTACGCGCCCGCGCCGCCGACGACGGCCACGGCGCCGACCGCGATGAGCGCTCCCGTCGAGACACCTGCGCCGTTCGTGCCGCCGCCCCAGCTCGCGGGGGCCGAACCGTGGATGTTGGCGAGCGCGCGGTCGGTGAACTCGTTGAGCTGGGTGTTCGCGTCCGATACGCCCTGAACGCTGGTGACGAGGTTCTGCACGGCCGAGCGGGACATCACCGAGGAGTCGGCGCGGGCGTCGAAGCGGTCGCCGAGCCTGATCTCGTAGAGGCCGGTGATACCGGTGGCGGTGCGCAGGTTCTGGAAGAGGTTCTGGGTGGGGAAGTCCGCGGGGAGCACGGCTACGAAGACCGGCTTGTCCGCCTTCTTGATCTTGGCGGCGAGGGCGTTCGCCTCCGAGCCGGAGAGCTGGGCGGACGCGGCCGGGTCCACATAGACGGGGCCCTTTCGCAGGGCCGCCGCGACGGTGGAGACGTCGGTCGCCGCGTGGGCCCGGGGCGCCGGGAACCACACCATCGCCAGGGCCGCGAGTGTCAGTGCGACCAACAGGCCTGGAAGTCCTCGGGTGCGTGCGGCCCTCATGCCTTGAAGCTACCCGAACCAGAGCAAAACTGGACATCGGGAAGGCGGCGTCCCGCTACGCCCGGGGCCCGGCCGAACTCCTCGGCGCCGAGCCCGCCCGCCGTGGGGCGCACCATCGGGCCGGCGCCCCGCAACGATCCGATTCCGCCTACCGGAACTATGGCCTCCGTCACAGCGATTTCTGGCATGGACCTGATGAAGTGACCCGCATGGTCGGACTCATCCTTCGCGTTCTCCCGTTCTGGGTTCGCGAGCCGCTGCTCATCGCCGTCGGCATCCCCTTCAGCGGCGCTCTCTTCTATGCCGCGGCGCGGGACGGGTCGGCCTTCGGCGCGCTCCTCGGTGCCGCGGTGCTCCTGTTCACCGCGATCCGCGTGTACACCGTGGTCAAGGCCCTGCAGGCGCGCAAGCTGGCCAAGGAACTCCGGAGCGCCGCGGCGACGGCGGCGACCGCACCGGCCGCACCGACCGTGCCGACCGTGCCGTAAAGAGCAGGGACCGGAACGCGGGCCGGCCGGGGCTGGTGCTCAGCCCCGGCCGGCCCTCCACGCCTTTCCTCTTTCCTCAGCCCGCTCGGTACGCCTCCGTCAGCTTGGCCACCGCCTCCGCGTAGTGGCCGGTCAGCAGAAGGTGGTCCGCGTCCGCGAAGGGCCCCGCGCTCGCCGCGGTGATCGACGAGCCGATCTTCCGCTGGACGAGCAGGCGGGCCTTCGTCACGGCCGTGCGGGCGATCTCGTCGGCACCGGACCGTTCGGCCGCCGAGGCCACCAGGGCGAGCGTCCGGAGGGTGGCGGTGGCGGTGCCGCCACCCGGTACGTTCGTGAGCGTCGTGAGACCCCATCCGTACGGGAACTGCGGGTCGTAGGACGTGTCACCGACGTTGATCGGCACCTGGGCCGCCGACTTCGGCCAGGTGACCGGGAGCTGCCCGGTGAAGGCGCGCTTCCCGTAGAGGACGTCCGCGACACCGTCGCCCTCGGTGCCCGGCAGCCAGGAGGCGACGAGGGCGTCGACGGCGCCGAGCCGGTCGCCGATGAGCTGCGGGCGGCCCGAGACGATCAGCACCGCGCACTTCATGGCCGCGCACACCTTGTCGACGGCGGCCTTGTCGGCCGCGGTCAGCTCCAGGTCGTTGCCGTTGCCGACATCGCCGACGCCCTCCGCATACGGGGTCTCGCCGACGACGACCACACCGACGTCGTAACCGCCGGTCGGTGCCGAGGCGTCCTTGGAGAAGGTGACGTCACCGCCGGCGTTCCGCATGCCCTGGAGGATCGTGGTGCCCTTGGTGATGTTGCCGGACGAGCCCTGCCAGGTGAGGGTCCAGCCGCCCGTCTGGTTGCCGATGTCGTCGGCGTTCGAACCGGCGACGTACACCTTCTGGGACTTCTTCAGCGGCAGTACGCCGTCCGTGTTCTTCAGCAGGACCTGGGACTCGGCGGCCGCCTGCCGGGCCACGGCCCGGTGCGCGGCCGAGCCGATCTTCGACGCGCCGCTCGTGTCCGCGTAAGGCTTCTCGAAGAGGCCCAGCTTGAACTTCTGGGTGAGGATGCGCGACACGGCGTCGTCGATCCGCCGCTCGCTGACGCGGCCGGCGTTCGCCTCGTCCATGAGCGTCGTGCGGAAGTCCTTGTACGAGTACGGCACCATCATCATGTCGACGCCCGCGTTGACCGACGTGCGGACGTGCGAGGCGTAGTCGCCGGGGAGCTGGTCGATGGCGTTCCAGTCGCTGATGACGAAGCCGTCGAAGCCCATCCGGCCCTTGAGTACGCCGTTGATCATGTCGGCGCGGGCGTGCATCTTCACCGGGCCCTGGCCGTCGCCGATGATGTCGAGCGAGGAGTAGGACGGCATGACCGAGCCGATACCGCGGTCGACCGCTGTCTGGAAGGGCGCCAGGTGCACGGCCTCCAGCTGCTGCCGGGTGACCTTGGTGACGCCCTGGTCGAGGGTGTACGAGCCCGTCGTGGACGTGCCGTACCCGGTGCCGCCGTCGCCGACGAAGTGCTTGGCGGTGGCGAGGACCTTGTCGTCGTCCTTCAAGTCCTTGCCGCTGCGGGCGCCTTGGAGGCCCTGGACGATCGTCTCCATGGACTGGACGAGCGCCGGGTCCTCGCCGAAGGACTCGTAGGAGCGGCCCCAGCGTTCGTCGCGGGACACGCACAGGCAGGGGGCGAAGTCCCAGGGGATGCCGGTGGCGCGGACCTCGGACGCGGTCACCGCGCCTGTCCGCTCCGCCAGTCGAGGATCACGGGTGGCGCCGATGCCGATGTTGTGGGGCATGACCGTCGCGCCGGCGAGGTTGTTGTGGCCGTGCACCGCGTCCACGCCGTAGATCAGCGGGATCTGGAACCGCGTTGCCTGCGCCCGGAGTTGGTAGCCGTCGACCATCTTCGCCCAGGCCTCGGGGGTGTTGGGGGTCGGCGTGGAGCCGCCGCCGGAGAGCAGCGACCCGAGGTCGTAGGCGGCGATGTCGCCGCCCGCGCCGATCGCGCCGCGCTCGGCCTGGGTCATCTGTCCGGCTTTCTCCTCCAGGGACATCCGGGAGACGAGGTCGGCGACCCGCTTCTTCACGGGCAGCTTCGGGTCCAGGTACGGGAGTCCGTGGGCGTCGATGACGACCTGCGGGGTCTCTGCGGGGGCCTTGGCGCCGGTCACCGTGAGCTTGAGGGGGATCGTCTCGGCCGATTCGGCGGACCGGTCGCGCAGGGTCGGGACCTTGACGGTGCGGCTCGTGCCGGACGTCGTGCCCGCCGGGAAGGTGATCTCGCCCTTGACCGGGGTGTAGTCCTTGCCCGGCTCGGCGGTGCCGCCCGCACTCTCGTATCCGACGGTCACGGGCTCGTCGATCGGGGCGGAGCCGGTGGTGGCGACGGAGACCCGCACGGCGGCGGTCCCGCCCTCCCGTACCGGGTAGACGGCGGCGTCGGTGGTGACGGAGGCGCGCAGGGACTGGTCGGCCTTGCCGTACAGCTCGACGTCGTCCATGGCGAACTGCCCCTGGACGCCGACCGGAAGGGTGACGGCGTAGCCCCACATCTGCGTCAGGCCGAGGACCTGGTCGATACCGCCGACGGGCTGGTAGTCCGTGCGATAAGTGAAGTCGGTGAAGGGGATCTCGATCTGTTTCCAGCCGGTGAAGTCATCGGTGAAGGAGGTCGTCCACAGCTCCGAGGCCTCGCCGTTCGCGCCGCCGTCCTTGATCTCGAAGGCGATCTTCTTGGCGTTGTCGTGGCCGTCCCACCAGAAGCGGACGCCCTTGTGCGCGGACCAGTCGTGGGCCGGCCGGCCGGCGGCGAAGTCGTGGGTGAAGCCGCCGTAGCCGCTGATGTCGTAGTCGCCGGTGAGGACCTTGGCGCCCTCGGGCGCGTCGGACCGCGCGGTCAGGGCGAGTTTGGGCGGGTCGTCGCTGTCGCTGCCCCAGGTGAAGATGCCGTCGGCGGGCTGGCTTGCGAAGGGCACCTCGCCCTCGAAGCGGTCGACGGGGACGGGCGCGGGATCATCGGCCGCCGCCGTTCCCGCCGAAGCGAGCGGAAGCAGTCCGGCGATGAGCGCGGCACCGGCCAGCAGAGCGGTTCTTCGTACGGAATTCCGATCGAGCCCGGTCAATGGGTTCCCCCTCGACTCTCACGTTCTTCGGACGACGTGCTTCATGTGATGACGTGCTTCTTGACGACGTGCTTCTTGTGATCACTTGCTCTTCTTACGACTTAGATCACGGCGTGAGTTAACTGACGTCACGGCAACCAGTCAAGACTTCACGTCAGAACCGGTACACACTCAAGTCACGTCTGGATCGGGGCAGTTGTTCCTTCAAACTATGAACGCGCAACCCCTTGACGCGGGTCCCCAGTCGTCATTTACTCACGCCTCGCACGCCTCCCACCCCCACCTCCAGAAGGGCGGCGCTCCATGAGGAGATCCACCAGGAGATCCACACGGGCGGTCCGGCTGATCGTCGCCGGACTGCTCGCCACCGCGGGATTCACGGCGGCCGCGCCCGCGCACGCCGCGGGCGAACAGGTCACCGCCTATCTGACGACGACGGACGACGACGGCGGGCGCCATGTCGTACGCGGGCTCCAGGCCCAGGCGCCGTTCGCCTTCCAGTCGGGCAGCGGCGGCAGCGGCGAGAACATCACCGTCGACGAGAACACCCGGTACCAGACCTTCACCGGCGGGGGTGCCTCCTTCACCGACACCGCGGCCTGGCTGATGAACAGCAGCGGCGCGCTGTCGCAGAGCACCCGCGACGCGACGATGCGCAAACTGTTCTCGCCGACGGACGGGATCGGGCTCTCCTTCCTGCGCAATCCGATGGGCGCCTCGGACCTCGCGCGCTACGGCTACACGTACGACGACGTGCCGGCCGGGCAGAGCGACCCGAATCTGGCGCAGTTCTCCATCGCGCACGACCTGGCCGACGTGGTACCGCTGACCAAGCAGGCGCTCCAGCTCAATCCCGCCTTGACGGTGATGGCCTCGCCGTGGACGGCACCGGCCTGGATGAAGGACAGCGGGCAGCTCAACGGCGGCTGGCTGAAGTCCGAGGACTACGGCGCGTACGCCTCGTACTTCGTCAAGTACCTTCAGGCGTACAAGGATCAGGGCGTTCCGGTGTCGTACGTGACCGCCCAGAACGAGCCGACGTGCTGCTCCGGCTATCCGTCGATGAGCTGGAACGCCTCTGGCCTCGCCTACTTCACGAAGAGCGAGCTGCTGCCGAAGCTCAATGCGTCCGGTCTGTCGACGAAGGTGCTGGCGCACGACTGGAACTGGGACGTGTACGACTCCTACGCCGCACAGACCGTCGCCGACTCGGCGGTCCGCTCGAACCCCAACTTCGGCGGGATCGCCTGGCACGGGTACGGCGGTGACGTCACCAAGCAGACGAGCGTGCACAACCAGTACCCGGGACTCGACGCCTTCGGGACCGAGCACTCCGGCGGCACCTGGATCGCCAACCAGCAGCGCGAGGACATGCTCAACATCGTCGACTACACCCGGAATTGGGCGAAGTCGGTCACCAAGTGGTCGCTCGCCGTGGACCAGAACCGGGGTCCGCACAACGGCGGCTGCGGCACCTGCTCCGGGCTCATCACCGTGCACAACGGGGACGGGGCGAGCGGGACGGTCGACTACACGGTCGAGTACTACACGATGGGGCATCTGACGAAGTTCGTGCGGCCCGGGGCGCAGCGGATCTCCTCCACGGCGTCCTCGGCCGTCCCCAACGTCGCCTGGCGCAACCCGGACGGGTCGAAGGCGCTGATCGCCTACAACGACGGCTCGGCCGCGAAGACCGTCACCATCAACTGGGGCTCCCAGCACGCGACCTATTCACTGCCGGGCAAGACGTCGGCGACGTTCACCTGGTCCGGAACACAGTCGGGCGGGGGCAGCCAGTCGGGAGCGTTCGTCGGGCTGGCCGGAAAGTGCCTGGATGTGGCGGGCGGTTCGAGCGCCAACGGCACGGCGGTGCAGCTCTACGACTGCAACGGGTCCGCCGCGCAGTCCTGGACGGTCCAGACCGACGGATCGGTGCGCTCGCTCGGCAAGTGCCTCGACGTCACATCGGGGTCGACGGCCGACGGCGCCAAGGTCCAGCTCTACGACTGCAACGGTTCGGGCGCTCAGCAGTGGTCGTACAACTCCTCGACGGGTGACGTGGTCAACACCGCGGCGAACAAGTGCCTCGACGTGACGGACAACTCGTCGGCGAACGGAGCGCGGACGCAGATCTGGTCGTGCACGGGGGCCGCCAATCAGAAGTGGCATCTCCAGTAACCGTCCGGCACGCCCGGTACGCCCGGCACGCCGGAGGGGCTGAAGCGCGGTGAACGCCGGAGGGGTGCGGTTCTGGGCCCCTCCGGCGTTCGAGCACGCGCCCCTCCGGCGTCCGAGGAGGGTTACGACGCGGGTTCCACCCCGGCGCGCAGCAGTCCGTAGGTGTACGCGTCCTCCAGGGCCTGCCAGGACGCGGCGATGACGTTCTCCGCGACGCCGACCGTCGACCACTCCCCCGTGCCGTCGGAGGTGGAGATGAGGACGCGGGTGGTGGAGGACGTGCCGTGCTTGCCCTCCAGGATGCGGACCTTGTAGTCGACCAGCTCCAGCTTGGCGAGCTGGGGGTAGAGCGTCTCCAGGGCCACCCGCAGGGCGCGGTCGAGGGCGTTGACCGGGCCGTTGCCCTCGGCGGTGGCGACGATGCGCTCGCCCTTGGCGAAGAGCTTGACCGTGGCCTCGTTGGCGTGGCTGCCGTCGGGGCGGTCCTCGACGATGGCCCGCCAGGACTCGACCTCGAAGTACGTGCGGGCCCTGCCCTCGGCCTCGGCGCGCAGCAGGAGTTCGAAGCTCGCGTCGGCCGCCTCGTACGTGTAGCCCTTGAGCTCGCGCTCCTTGACCCGCTCGACGACCCGGCCGACCAGTTCGCGGTCGTCGCTGATGTCGACGCCGAGTTCCTTGCCCTTGAGCTCGATGGAGGCGCGGCCCGCCATGTCGGAGACGAGCATCCGCATGGTGTTGCCGACCTGCTCGGGGTCGATGTGCTGGTACAGGTCCGGGTCGACCTTGATGGCGGAGGCGTGCAGGCCCGCCTTGTGGGCGAACGCAGAGACACCCACGTACGGCTGATGGGTGGAGGGCGTGAGGTTGACGACCTCGGCGATGGCGTGCGAGATCCGGGTCATCTCGCGCAGGGCGCCCTCGGGGAGCACCTTCTTGCCGTACTTGAGTTCCAGGGCGGCGACGACCGGGAACAGGTTGGAGTTGCCGACACGCTCGCCGTAGCCGTTGGCGGTGCACTGGACGTGGGTGGCGCCCGCGTCGACGGCGGCCAGGGTGTTGGCGACGGCGCAGCCGGTGTCGTCCTGGGCGTGGATGCCGAGCCGGGCGCCGGTGTCGGCGAGGACGGTGGCGACCACGGCCTGGATCTGCGCCGGGAGCATGCCGCCGTTGGTGTCGCACAGCACCACGACGTCGGCGCCGGCCTCGGCGGCGGCACCGACGACCGCCTTGGCGTAACCGGGGTTGGCGCGGTAGCCGTCGAAGAAGTGCTCGCAGTCGACGAACACGCGGCGGCCCTGGGCGACCAGGTGGGAGACGGTGTCACGGACCATCTCCAGGTTCTCCTCCAGCGTGGTGCGCAGCGCGAGCTCCACATGCCGGTCGTGGGACTTGGCGACCAGGGTGATCACCGGGGCCCCCGAGTCCAGGAGTGCCTTGACCTGGGGGTCCTCCGAGGCCTTGCCGCCGGCCCGGCGGGTCGCTCCGAAGGCCACGAGCTGGGCGTGCTTGAAGTCGATCTCCTGCTGGGCGCGGGCGAAGAACTCGGTGTCGCGGGGGTTGGCGCCGGGCCAGCCGCCCTCGATGAAGCCCACCCCGAAGTCGTCCAGGTGCCGCGTGATGGCCAGCTTGTCCGCCACGGTGAGGTTGATGCCCTCGCGCTGCGCGCCGTCGCGCAGCGTCGTGTCGAAGACGTGGAACGCATCGTCGAGCTCGCTGGTTTCCGTCATGGTCTCAAGGCTCCTGTATTGAACTCGGTCTACCGGAATGACCGGCTCCACCGTCCCCCAATGATCCCTCGCGCTGCGCTCCCGGCTGAAGGTGGGCCAGAAATGCGAAAAACCCCTCGCGGGTGCGAGAGGTCTGCGCGCGGGTCGAGAACGACGGTGTCCGCCCGTACCTGGTCGTACGTGGCGGTCACTGCGGACCGGCGCGCCTGCTGCCAATAATCGTGGCGAACGAGAGCACGGGGGCAGTCTGGCACATACCGCCCCCGTGCTCACAGGGTGTCTCAGGATGCGAGCACTGGGCTACATCACGGGGCCGCAACTCGGCGCGGACGCACGACGAACACGTCCGAGACGCCGTTGGTGTCGCCGGGCACCAGATCCCCGGCGGCGGAGGTGAGGACGACGGCACGGCCGTGCCGGGTCACCGCGCCGGGCAGGGCGGTCGCCCCCGCCGGTCCCGCGGTGTGGCGTGCGCCGGTGCGCCGGTCGAGCAGCACCGGGCCGGTGTCCTCGGTCAGCAGGACGTACCGCAGGGTGCCGTCGGCGGCCGCTGCTTCCGTGTCGGCGATCCGCCGGACGGCGCCGGTGCGCGTATCACCGACGTACGCGCCCGAAGTGCCGTCCGGCGCGGTGGCGTCGAACAGGACGCGGCGGCCGTCGGCGGAGAGCTGGACGAGCCGGGCCGGGGAGCCCGTGCCCACCGGGCGCGTCCGGCCGGTGTCCCGGTTCTCGACATGGATCTGGACGGTGGCGCCCTGGTCGCCGCGCACAAGGAGCCCGTAGGCGACGGTGCGGCCGTCGGCACTGAGCGAGGCGCCGGTGATCATGCCCGCGGGCGGTACCGGCGAGATCCGCTCGTCGGTGCCGGTGGCCAGGTCGCGGACGTAGAGGACCCGCGCGTACTCGTCGCCGTGGCGATTGCCGATCGTGTAGGCGACATGGCGTCCGTCGGCGCTGATCGCGGCGGCCTCGCCCAGTTCGTACAGGCTGTCGTCTGGCAGCTGCGCGGGCCACAGCAGCTGGGTCTCTCCGGTCGCCCGGTCGTAGACGTACGGCTTCGGATAGCGGTTGCCGTCGGAGTACGCGACGCGCCGGCCGTTCGCGCTGATCACCGCGTGCGTGGTGTAGAGCAGGTCCTCGGGCACCTGGCTCAGCGCGCCGGTGCGCAGGTCCTTCACGTACAGACGGGTGTCGTAGCCGCCCGTGGGGTCCGCGGAGAGGAAGGCGGCGTACCGGCCGTCGGCGCTGACCGTGGCGCCGCTCGACGCGCCCGCCAGCTGGCCGCCCCCGGTGTCGGTGCTGACCCGCACGATTCCGGCCGGCGCGGCCTGCGCGGTCGTGCCGGTCAGCGTGAACACTGCGGCCAGCGCGACGGCGCTCCACAACGTCGTTTTCCTCACTTCGCCCCCCGAGACGGTGTCCGCCCCCGGTCCCGCACCAGGGGCGCACCTGGATGCAACCGCACCGCGAACCCCGGGTCAATGCGTTCGATTACGTACAACCCGGATGTCTGATCGACCGTCCGCGAACGCCGTTCAGCCCAGCGACTCGTCGAGGAACTCCCGTACATGGGAGAGGACTTGGTCACGGCCGGTGCCGCGCAGGCCGATCGCCACATGGATGGAGAAGCCGTCGAGCAGGGCGCGCAGCCGGGTGCCGAAGCGGTCCGGGTCGACGGCGCGGAACTCGCCGCGCGAGACACCCTCGGCGAGCAGCGCGACGAGGTCCCGGTGCCAGGCGCCCTCGATGGCGACCTGCCGTTCGCGGGCGTCGTCGTCCGCGTTCTGGGAGTGGTTCCAGACCTCCAGCCAGAGCGTCCAGTGCGGGTCGCGGTGGCCGTCGGGGACGTACAGGTCGACGTAGGCGTCCAGGCGCTGACGGGCGGTTCCGCGCGCGGCGAGCAGTCGGCCCCGCTCGGCGCCGAGGCGGCCCTCGCTCCACTCCAGGGTGCGCAGCAGCAGCTCGTCCTTGGAGCGGAAGTAGTAGAGCAGATGGCCGCTGCTCATGCCGACCTCACGGCCGAGCGCCGCCATGGTGAGCTTCTCCAGACCGCGCTCGGCGATCATCTCCATGGCGACGGCGAGGACCTCCTCGCGCGGTGGCGCGTTCTTCCGCGCACCGGCCATCCGTGACTCCCGTTTTCAGACCTTCGGCTGCTGCTGGGTGATGCAGTGAATGCCACCGCCACCCGCGAAGATCGTACGTGCGTCCACCAGCGTCACGGTCCGCTCGGGGAAGAGCCGCCGGAAGATGCCCGCCGCGATCTCGTCGCGCGGGTCGTCGAAGCCGCACAGGACGACGCCGTCGTTGCAGAGGTAGTGGTTGATGTACGAGTAGTCGGCCCAGTGGCCGTCGGCCTCCAGAACCGTCGGGGCCGGGACCTCGACGACCTCGATACGGCGTCCGCGGGCGTCGGTCTGCGCCTTGAGCAGCCCGACGACCTCCTTGCTGACCTCGTGGTCGGGGTGCGCGGGGTCCTGCTGGGAGTGCGCGACGATCACACCGGGCCGGGCGAAGGCGGCGACGATGTCGACGTGGCCGAGCGTGCCGAAGCCGTACGGGGGGTAGTCGCCGGTCAGGCCGCGCGGCAGCCAGATCGCCTTGCGGGTGCCGAGCTGCGCGTGGATCTCCGCCTCGACCTGCTCGCGGGTCCAGCCGGGGTTGCGCTCCGGGCCGAGCTGCACGGTCTCGGTGAGCAGCACGGTGCCCTCGCCGTCGACGTGGATCGCGCCGCCCTCGTTGACCAGGCGCGAGGCGTACGTCTTCGCCCCCGCCAGGGCCGCGACCTCGGCGCCGATCTTGGAGTCGTGCTCCCAGCGGGCCCATGCCTGGGCGCCCCAGCCGTTGAACGTCCAGTCCACGGCGGCGAGTTCGCCGTGTCCGTCGGTGAGGAAGGTGGGGCCGATGTCGCGCATCCAGGCATCGTCGAGTTCCCGCTCGACGGTGTCGATGCCGGGGCCGAGGAGTTCGGCGGCCGCCTCGGACTGGCCCGGACCGCACACCACGGTGACCGGTTCGAAGCGGCGGACCGCGCGGGCCACCGCGGCCCAGGCCGCACGGGACTCGGCGAGGTCCTCCGGGTTGTCGAAGGTGGGGTTGGGGCCCGGCCACGCCATCCAGGTGCGCTCGTGCGGGGTCCACTCGGCGGGCATACGGAAACCGTCGGCTGCAGCAGACATGGGTGATCCTTAAAGGCTGTGTCGATTACAGGAAATACAGACGGTTGAGGGAGACCGAGTCGGCGGGCCCGGAGCGCAGCGGGTCGCCGTCGAGGGTGACCAGGCCGGTGCGCTGGTCCACGTCGACCGATCCGGTACGGGAGTTGAGCCGCAGGTCGGCGGGACCGATGCCGCGGGTGCCGCGAACCGCCACGCGGCGACGGCGGGTCGGCATGGTGTCGTTGCCCTGGTCGAGCGCCGCCTGGGCGACGAAGGCCACCGAGATCTCGGCGGGGGTCGCGCCGTGTGCCCCGAATTGCGGCCCGAGGACAAGGGGTTCACAGGTGTCGGTGGCGGCGTTGGGGTCGCCGACGACTCCGTAGGCGGGGAAGCCGGACTTCAGGACGAGCTGCGGCTTGGCGCCGAAGTACTCGGGCCGCCACAGCACGATGTCGGCGAGTTTGCCGGTCTCGATGGAGCCGACCTCGTGGGCGAGGCCGTGTGCGATGGCCGGGTTGATGGTCAGTTTGGCCATGTAGCGCAGGACGCGTTCGTTGTCGTGGTCCTCGGGCGCCCCGAACTGGGCCTTCATCTTCCCGGCCATGGCGAAGGTGCGGCGCACGGTCTCGCCGGCGCGGCCCATGCCCTGCGCGTCCGAGGAGGTGATGCCGATGGCGCCCAGGTCGTGCAGCACGTCCTCGGCGCCCATGGTTCCGGCGCGGATGCGGTCGCGCGCCATGGCGGCGTCGCCGGGCAGGTCGGTCTTCAGGTCGTGGACGGAGACGATCATGCCGTAGTGCTCGGCGACCGCGTCCCGGCCGAAGGGCAGGGTCGGGTTGGTGGAGGAGCCGATGACGTTCGGGACGCCCGCCATCTTCAGTACGTTCGGGACGTGGCCGCCGCCGCAGCCCTCGATGTGGAAGGCGTGGATGGTGCGTCCTTCGAGGACCCCGAGGGTGTCCTCGACCGACAGGCACTCGTTCAACCCGTCGCTGTGCAGGGCGACTTGGACGTCGTGCTCCTCGGCGACCCGCAGGGCCGTGTCCAGCGCCCGGGTGTGGGCGCCCATGTCCTCGTGGACCTTGAAGCCGCTCGCACCACCCTCGGCGAGCGCCTCGATCAGCGGCGCGCTGTCGGAGGACGAACCCCGGCCCAGGAAGCCGATGTTGACCGGCCAGGCGTCGAAGGCGCCGAAGGCATGGCGCAGCGCCCAGGGCGAGTTGACGCCGACGCCCCACACCGGGCCGAACTCCTGGCCGATGATCGTGGTGACGCCGGAGGCGAGCGAGGCCTCCATGATGCGCGGCGAGAGCAGATGGACGTGCGTGTCGACGGCTCCGGCGGTGGCGATGAGCCCCTCGCCGGAGACGATGGACGTGCCGGTGCCGACCACGACGTCGACGCCGTCGAGGGTGTCGGGGTTGCCGGCCCGCCCGATCGAGCAGATCCGGCCCTCACGGATGCCGATGGACACCTTCCGGATGCCCTGGACGGCGTCGATCACCACCACGTTGCTGATGACGACGTCGCAGGTGTCCCGGACGGCGGCGGCCTTGAGATGCAGTCCGTCGCGCGCGGTCTTGCCGAATCCGGCGAGGAACTCGTCGCCGTGCTGCTGGGAGTCGGACTCGACGCGGACGACCAGCCCCGAGTCGCCGAGGCGGACCCGGTCACCGGCGCGGGGGCCGTGGGTGGCGGCGTAGGCGTGGGGATCGATGCTCATCGGCCGGCTCCTTCGGCTCCGGGGTGTCCGCCGGGCCCTTCGGCTCCGAGGTATCCGCAGGCGGCGGCCCTGCGCAAGGCCTCCTCCTTCGCTCCGGGGGCGTCCAGCGGGCCGTCGACCAGACCGGCGAAGCCGATGGCGATCCGCCGGCCGCCGATCGGCACGAAGCCGACCTCGGCGCTCTCGCCGGGGCCGAAGCGGACGGAGGACCCGGCGGGCACGGCGAGCCGCATCCCGTAGACGGCCGCCCGGTCGAAGGCGAGCCGCGGGTTGGCCTCGAAGAAGTGGAAGTGGGAGGTGACGGAGACCGGCACGCTCGCGGTGTTGGTGACCGTCAGCCGCAGGACCGCCGCGGGCTCGGTGTGCGCGGGCGCCGGCAGCAGAGCGCCCGGGGCCCGGTCGCCGAGTCCGCCGCCGATGGGGTCCGAGACGACCGCGAGCCGGGAGCCGTCGTCGAAGACGGCCTCGACGTGCACCTCGGTGACGACGTCCGCGACGCCGGGCAGGACGTCGTCGGGGCCGAGGACGGACCGGGCCGCCTCGATGGCCTCGGCCAGCCGCCTCCCGTCGCGGGCGGCCTCGCAGACCGTGTCCGCGATCAGCGCGGTGGCCTCCGGCACGTTGAGCCGCAGTCCCCGCGCCTTCCGGGCGCGGGCCAGCTCGGCGGCCGAGAACAGCAGCAGTCGGTCACGTTCCGTGGGGGTCAGTCTCACGCCACGACACCTCCTCGCCTTCCTCCAGTTAGAGCACCACTCTAAACGTCGGATTCATGGAAGGGAAACATTGACGGACCAGCATCGGAGACGCCACATTGAACGTCGCTCTAACTCTTGGTGCTTCCCGCACCACGCCAGGCGGCCGTCAAAGGAGACCAGCCATGCCGATCGAACAGCGCGGAGTCGACACCATCCCCGACGAGGAACGCACCAGCGGACCTCGCGACCTCGTGTCGATCCTGCTCGGTTCCAACCTCTGCCTCGGGGTGATCATCTTCGGCTGGCTGCCACCCTCGTTCGGGCTCGACTGGTGGTCCTCCGTGAGCTCGATCGTGGCAGGCACGGTCGTCGGGACGGCGCTCACCGCGCCGCTGGCCCTGGTCTCGCTGCGGACCGGCACGAACCTCTCCACCTCCTCCGGCGCGCAGTTCGGCGTACGCGGCCGGCTGGTCGGCTCGGTCGTCGGCCTGCTGCTCGCGCTCGGCTACACCGCGCTGACCGTGTGGATCGGCGGCGACGTGATGGTGGGCGTCCTCGGCCGCCTCTTCGGCCTGGAGCCGAACGGCCTGGCCTACGCCGTCGTGTACGCGCTGCTGGCCGCCGCCACCGTCGCGGGCGCCGTCTACGGCTACCGCGTGCTGCTCGCCATGTCCCGCGCCCTCGCGATCGGCATGACGGCCCTGCTGGTGGTCGGCGTGATCGCGTACGCCCCGCACTTCACCACCGCGGCGATCCCGGAGACCGGCGGCTATCTGCTCGGCTCGTTCTGGCCCACCTGGTTGCTCGCGGCGGTCGCGGCCGGCCTGTCGGGCCCGATCGCGTTCATCACGCTGCTCGGCGACTACACCCGCTACATCTCCCCCGAGCGCCACTCCTCCCGTACGGTCCTGCACGGCACCTGGCTCGGCCTGATCGCCGGTCTTCTGGTCCCCCAGCTCTTCGGCACCTTCACGGCGTACGGGGCCCGCGCGGCCCTCGACTACGCGGGCCCGCTGGTGTCCGCCTCCCCCGGCTGGTACCTGGTCCCGCTGCTGCTGGCCGCCTCCGCGGGCTCGGTGGGCAACGCCGGTCTGATGCTCTACTCGATGGGCCTCGACCTCGACGCGATCCTGCCCCGCGCCTCGCGCGCCCGCGCCACCTGCGCGGTCGCCGTCGTCGCCATGCTCTGCGTGTTCGTCGGCCACTACGCTTGGAACGCCCAGTCCGCGATGACGTCCTTCGTCCTGCTGCTGACCGCGATCGGCACCCCGTGGGCGGTCATCACGCTGATCGGCTTCGTCCGCTGCCGCGGCGTCTACGACCCCGACGCCCTCCAGGTCTTCAACCGCCGCTCCCGCGGCGGCGTCTACTGGTACAAGGCCGGTTGGAACCTCCGGGCCACGGCGGCCTGGGCGCTGGGCGCCTTCGTCGGCCTCCTGGCCGTGTCCCTGCCGTCGTACGAGGGTCCGCTGCTGTCCCTGACGGGCGGGGTGGACTGCAGCTTCGTCCTCTCCGGCCTGGTCGGCGGCATCGTCTACCTGGCCCTCTCGCCGAAGCCGGAGTCACACCGCGTCGAGGCCGGGCAGGAACCGGCTCGCGCCGAAAGCAGGCTTTAGGTCGCTGAACCAGGTGGCGCGCTCGTCGTACGCCGCGAAGAACGGCCGCCCCACCAGGTCCGGATCGCGGGCCTGGATGAGGTGCAGCACGAAGACCTTCTCGCCGGCCACCTCCGCCGTCCCGTCCACGCAGACCTTGCCCGGCATCGCCGACATGACCGGGCCGCGCACGGTCCGCGCGAGGCCGGACACCTGGGCGTAGGCGTCACGGAAGATCTGGTGGCAGCGGGCGAGCGGCACCCCGAAGTAGCCCTGCGGGCCGGTGTCCCGCTCGACGAACTGGTAGTAGGGCACCGCGCCCAGCGCGGTCGTCTCGTTCCACAGCTCGGCCCACGCCGCGGCGCTGTCGTTGATTCCCCTGACCAGCGGTCCCTGGCAGCGGATCACGGCTCCCGTGTCGCGCACCCGGCTCATCGCCGCGCGCACGGCCGGGGGCCGCAGCTCCTGGGGATGCGTGAAGTGGGCCATCAGCGCGAGGTGACGGCCGCTCGCCACCACCTTCTCCAGCAGCCGCAGCAGTTCGTCGGCGTCCCGGTCGGTGAGGAAGCGGTACGGCCAGAAGGCCAGCGCCTTGCTGCCGATGCGGATCGAGCGGATCGTGTCGATCTCCAGGAGCGGTTCGACGTACCGGCGCAGCACCTCGGTGCTCATCACCATCGGGTCGCCGCCCGTGATGAGCGCGCTGGTGACGTCCGGGTGGGCGCGCAGATAGGCGGAGGTGGTGGCGACGTCGTCGGTGGCGATGCGCAGGTCGGACTCGCCGACGAACTGGGGCCAGCGGAAGCAGTACGTGCAGTAGGCGTGGCAGGTCTGGCCCTGGCGCGGGAAGATCAGCACCGTTTCCGGGTACTTGTGCTGGAGACCGGGGAGGCGACGGCCCTCGTGCACGGGGACGTTGGCGTCGAGCTGGCCGGAGGGATGCGGGTTGAGCTTCATCCGGATCTCGTGGGCCGCGCGCAGCACGTCGGCCTTCGGGGCCTCCTGGGCGAGCAGGTCCGCCATCTGCTTGAGGTCGGGCTCGGGCAACATCTCGGCCTGCGGGAACGTCAGCCGGAAGATCGGGTCGTCGGGCACGGCGGCCCAGTCGATCAACTCGTCGACCACGTAGGAGTTCGTACGGAACGGCAGGACGGCCGCCACGGCCCGCAGGGCGAGTCGCTCGTCGGGCGGCAGCGACACGCGCTGGAGCAGGCCGTCCAGGTCACGAGGAGTGAAGGCACGGAAGCGGGGGCTCGTGTCGGAGGATCGGGGGCTCGCGTACGGAGCCGGGTGGAGCGCTGAACTCATTGGTGCCGGAGCCTCTATTCCGCTATTCCGTGAACGAAGCCGCTGGCCGCAATTCAACGAAGGCGGTCGCCCGCGCATCGTACTTCTCCGCGAAGTGCTGGGTGAGCAGCACATGGAGGTGGCTTTCGTCGTCCACCACGACCAGTTCGTGCGCTCCGGGGGCGCTCAAGGCCTCGCTGTGCGCCGACAGTTGGTCCAATCGATGACGGGCCATGTAGGACACGAGGTCGTGCCCGGCGACGTACAGGGCGTCGTCCGCGTAGACGAAGCGACAGCTGAACTCCCGGCGCCCGTCGGTCGCGTCGATCAGGGTCACCGGCAGATGGGTGAACCGGTCCATCGGCTTGCTCTGCTGCCACAGTTCGTCGAAGCGCTGTTCGACGAAGGTGCCGAGCGGGGAACGGACGGCGACTTCGAGCTGGACGCCTTCGCCGGAGAGGCGGCCGACCGTGAGGAAGGAGACCAGGGAGCGGTCGTCCCAGCGGTAGAGGGTCACACCGGGGGACGTGGAACACAGGCGTACTTCGAGGAGTTGACGGCAGTCCTCGTCGAGCCGGAGCGCGAACCGGTCCAGGGTGCGCAGGTTGCGCATGATGTCGCGGCGGATGTCGGCGCTCTGCTCGCCCAGTTCACGGCCGCGCAGGATGACCGCCAGGGAGTCGGGGTCCAGCAGCAGGATCTGCACGCGGGCGCCGTGCCCGGTGGCCGCCTTGATGCCGCGGAACAGACGCTCGGAGAACTGCGGGCCGAAGACGCTGGAGAAGGTGTCGAGGACCTTGACGTTCGAGGTCGAGCCGTAGACCTGGGCGCTGAACCATTCGTAGTCCAGCCGGGTGTGCTCGCGGACCCGGCCCTCCTGGGCGCGGCTGATCAGCGGGCCGATCACGAAGACGGTGACGACGACGCCGACGATGTCGGTGCCGAGGTTGAGGGTGAGGTTCTCCTCGTAGTTGTCCATCCGCGAGCTGCTCCAGAGCAGCAGTGCGGCGACGGCCGCGAGCAGGCCGAGGACCGTGAGGCTCTGGGGGCGGCGCGGGGTGCGCAGGGTGCGCACCAGCCAGCGCGGTCGTGACAGCGGCGACCTTGCGCTCACCTGTGCTCCCTCCGTGGCCGTGCGGGCACACAGGAGGACACGCTCCCCCCGTGGAATCTGTGGATACCCGTGTCGCCAGGACGCTACGCGTCGAACGAACAGCCGGTCCCCGTAACCCTGTTGGGGAAACGGGGACCGGGGGGAGACGTGGTGCCTAGCCCAGCGGGTGCATCCAGCCGTGCTTGTCCTCGGTGATGCCGCGCTGGATGTCGAGCAGGGCCTCGCGCAGGCGGAGGGTGACCTTGCCGGGCTCGCCGCCGGACTGGCGCCACTCGGTGCCGGTGCGCTTGACCGTGCCGACGGGGGTGATGACGGCGGCGGTGCCGCAGGCGAAGACCTCGGTGAGGGTGCCGTTCTCGGCGTCGGTCTGCCACTGGTCGATGGAGACGCGGCCCTCCTCGGCGGTGTAGCCGAGGTCACGGGCGACGGTCAGCAGGGAGTCGCGGGTGACGCCCTCCAGGATGGAGCCGGTGAGGGACGGGGTGACGATCTTGTCGCCGTACACGAAGTACAGGTTCATGCCGCCGAGTTCCTCGATCCACTTGTGCTCGACCGCGTCGAGGTAGCAGACCTGGTCGCAGCCCTTGGCGGCGGCCTCCTTCTGGGCGAGCAGCGAGGCGGCGTAGTTGCCGCCCGTCTTCGCGTCGCCCATGCCGCCGGGAACGGCGCGGACGTGGTCCTCGGAGAGCCAGATCGACACCGGCTTCACACCGCCCGCGAAGTAGGCGCCGGCGGGCGAGGCGATCACGAGGAAGAGGTACTCGTTGGCGGGCTTCACACCGAGGCCGACCTCGGTCGCGATCATGAAGGGGCGCAGGTACAGGGACTCCTCGCCACCGTGCGCGGGAACCCAGTCGCGGTCCTGGCGGACCAGCGCGTCACAGGCCTCGATGAAGGTCTCCACGGGCAGCTCCGGCATGCCGAGCCGGCGGGCGGAGGACTGGAAGCGCTTGGCGTTCTTGTCGGGGCGGAAGGTGGCGACGGAGCCGTCGGGCCGGCGGTAGGCCTTGAGGCCCTCGAAGATCTCCTGCGCGTAGTGCAGGGTCATGTTCGCCGGGTCGAGGGAGAGCGGTCCGTACGGAACGAGCTGGCCGTCGTGCCAGCCGCGGCCCTCGGTCCACTTGATGGTCACCATGTGATCGGTGAAGTGCCGGCCGAACCCGGGGTTGACCAGAATCGCCTCGCGCTCGGCGGCGGAGAGCGGACTGGCGGAGGGCTTGAGTTCGATCGTGGGCTGCGTCATGAGTGGTTTTGTCCTTCACCGGTTGTATGTGACGGGCCGCGCTCACGCCCGAACTGCCAGTGGCCAGTGTTAGGACGTCCGAGCATTCCCTCATTCCGCGGCTCCGCTCTCGATTATCGCGCGCGGAGGACCGTGGACGAAACGGTGTGTATGCGGCCCAGGAATGACCCAGGGATGGCTCAGGGGTCGATGGTGGCACCCGGCGAGGGCACAGCAAAAGCCGCCGGGTGCGGAAGCGACCCGGCGGCTGCTACGGAACGTAGACGGTGCGGCGGGTCAGCCGGCTACTCGCACGGCCAGCGCGTCGCCGATTTCCTCGGTGCTGCGGGCCGGCTTGCCGACCCGCTCGGCGAGATCGACGGAGACGGCGTCCTCGATGCGGGCGGCCTCGGCCTCGTAGCCGAGGTGGCGCAGCAGCAGGGCGACGGACAGGACGGTGGCGCTGGGGTCGGCCTTGCCCTGGCCCGCGATGTCGGGCGCCGAGCCGTGCACGGGCTCGAACATCGAGGGGAACTCGCCGCTCGGGTTGATGTTGCCGGAGGCGGCGACGCCGATGCCGCCGGAGACGGCCGCGGCGAGGTCGGTGATGATGTCGCCGAAGAGGTTGTCGGTGACGATCACGTCGAAGCGCTCGGGCTGCGTGACGAGGAAGATCGTCGCCGCGTCCACGTGGATGTAGTCCGTGGTGACCTCGGGGAACTCCTCGGCCACCTTGTTGAAGACGTCGGTCCAGAGGTGGCCCGCGAAGGTCAGCACGTTGTTCTTGTGGACCAGCGTCAGCTTCTTGCGCGGGCGGGCCTGCGCACGGGCGAACGCGTCACGGACGACCCGCTCGACACCGAACGCCGTGTTGACGGAGACCTCGGTGGCTACCTCGTGCGGGGTGCCCTTGCGGATGGTGCCGCCGTTGCCGGTGTACGGACCCTCGGTGCCCTCACGGACCACGACGAAGTCGATCTCGGGCTGACCGGCGAGCGGGGTCTCGACGCCGGGCAGGAGCTTCGACGGACGCAGGTTGACGTGGTGGTCGAAGGCGAAACGGAGCTTGAGCAGGAAGCCGCGCTCCAGGACACCGGACGGGACCGAGGGGTCACCGATCGCGCCGAGCAGGATGGCGTCGTGCCCCTTCAGGGCGTCGAGGTCGGCGTCGGTGAGGGTCTCACCGGTGGCGTGGTAGCGCCGGGCGCCGAAGTCGAACTCCTTGGTCTCCAGCTTCACGTCCTGCGGAAGGACGGCGGAGAGGACTTTGAGCCCCTGGGCCACGACTTCCTGGCCGATGCCGTCACCGGGGATCACTGCGAGATCGATGCTGCGAGACATGACGGCACCGTACTCCTTGTCCCATGGGATGACACGCGATGTCCGCCATACGGACAGGTCGGTGTCGGAACACGCCTACCCTTCGACGGGTGTTCACCCGTACGCATGAACGCCGTTGGCGCACGATGGGAACTTTCCAGTCATGACCGCTCCCTCCAGGGGGACTCCCCCCGGACTCCCCGTTCCCGATGTCGGCATCCCGCACGAGCTCGCACGCGACATGAGCATGGCGGAGCAGTACGAGTACCTGAGGACGAGGCTCACGCGGCGCCGCGCGCTCGTGGCGGCGAGCGCGTTCGCGGGCGGCGGGCTGCTGGCCGGCTGCGGCTCGGGCACCAGGACTCCCTCGCGAGCGATGTCCGGCTCGTCCCCGCACCCGGCCACCGGCCGGGTACCCGGCTCCGCCGTCACGCCGTTCGGCCGCCACCTCGCCTTCGGCGCGGATCCCAGGACCCAGATGCGGATCTCCTGGCAGGTGCCGTTCGCGGTCAGGAAGCCGTACATCCGGGTGGGCCCGACGCCCTGGGCCCTGAGCCGCAGGATCGAGGCCGAGGTCCGCGATCTGCACACCCCGGGTCTCGCCGGGCAGCGGGCGGCCCTGGACCAGTACTACCTGCACGCGGCACTCGACGGGCTGCGCCCCGGGACGACGTACTACTACGGCGTCGGCCACGAGGGCTTCGACCCGGCGAGCAAGGAGCGGCACTCCACGATCGACCACTTCCGCACGGCGCCCGCCCACCCCGAGAAGTTCGTGTTCACCGCCTTCGGGGACCAGGGCGTCACTCCCGACGCGCTCGCCAACGACAAGGTGCTCCTCGGCCGCGGCCCGGCCTTCCACCTGCACGCGGGCGACATCTGCTACGCGGACGGGGTCGGGCTCGGCCAGGACTCGGACACCTACGACCCGGCCGCCTGGGACCTGTTCCTCAAGCAGACCGAGACGGTGGCGAGGACGGTGCCGTGGATGGTGACGACCGGCAATCACGACATGGAGGCCTGGTACTCGCCGAACGGCTACGGCGGCCAGTCCGCGCGCTGGACGCTCCCCGGCAACGGCTTCGACGGCCGGCACGCGCCGGGCGTCTACTCGTTCGTCTACGGCAACGTCGGCATCGTCGCGCTGGACGCCAACGACGTGTCGTACGAGATCCCCGCCAACAAGGGCTACTCGGGCGGCCGGCAGACGGCCTGGCTCGACAAGCGGCTCGGGGAGCTGCGCGGACAGGTCGATTCGTCGTGGTCTTCTTCCACCACTGCGCCTACTCGACGTCGACGCACGCCTCCGACGGCGGTGTGCGCGACGCCTGGGTGCCGCTGTTCACCAAGCACCAGGTGGACCTGGTGATCAACGGACACAACCACGTGTACGAGCGCACCGATGCCATCAAGGGCGGCAAGGTGGGCAAGCAGGTGCCGGTGGGCGCCTCGACCGATCCGACCCGGGACGGGATCGTGTACGTCACGGCGGGCGGGGCGGGCAAGAGCCTCTACCGCTTCCCCATGGGGGTCAAGGACAGCTACGAGGGCAAGGTCACGCGCCGCGAGTCCGTGGAGACCTTCCACTGGACGAAGTCGAAGCAGCAGAAGCCGGACACGGTGGAGTGGTCGCGGGTGCGGTACACCGGCTTCTCCTTCCTCTCGGTGGAGGCGGAGACGGGTTCCTCACCCCGGCTCAAGGTGTCGGCGCTGGCCCAGAGCGGCGAGCGCATCGACCACTTCGAGGTGCGGCGCGGGAGCTGAGCACCCGCGCGTGAGGACGTACTCCGAGGTGCGACGCGGGGCATGACCCCGCGCCGCACCCCTGCGGGTGCGGCTCCCGGTCGAGAGGGCGGCGGGCCTCAGTGGCCCGTCGCTCCGCCGTTGTCCCTGCGGTCGAGGGCGCGCTGGAGCGCGGCGGCGGCGTTCTTGCGGTCGGACTCGCTGCTCGTGCGAGAGAGGTGACGGACTCGGCGGACGGTCGTCTCGGCCATGATGAATCGACTCCTTGCCTCCGGCGGGGCCCACACGGGCGGCCGGAAGTGCGGTGAGGGATTTACGAGACGCCGGAAGGGGCGGGGAGCGGTGCCGCAGGGGTTGCCTGCCAGGGGCTCCGGCTCACGACCGCCATTCGCTTGGTCGAGCGAGACGTTCGGCTCCTACAAAGCTAGGCGAGGACCGGGCATCTGTCTCCACAATTACTCGGACTTCCTACTATCTGAGACGGCGGATTGGGTCACACCGCTCCGACCTGGGACTTCGGTCAGAGCACGTCACCGTCCCGCCAGTCGAAGACCAGCTCGTACGCCGGGTCGAGGGGACCCATGGCCGTGCCGGGACGGACGAAGGTGGTGCCCTCCTCGTCGGGGAGGCGGACGGCTCCGCCCGGAGCGAGCACGCAGACCCGGCCCGGCCAGAGCTGCCAGCCCCGGGCCGCGTACAGGGCGGCCCCGTCCTCGCTCGCGGAGAGCGCGCCGAGCCCGTACGCGCTCTCGATGATCCGTTCCAGCTCGGCCATCACCCGCCCGCCGAGCCCCGTGCGACGCACGTCCTCGCGTACGCCGACAGCCTCCACGTACCCGACCCGCAGCGAACGGCCGCGATACAGGACGCGCCGCTGGATCACCGAGCCGTGCGCCGCGAGGCCCCGGTCGTCGTGGACCAGGACGTGCAGGCCGCCGAGTCCGTGATCCCAGTCCTCGTCCCTGAAGTCCCCGTCGAAGGCGTCCTCCAACAGGGCGCGGGCGGCGCGGAGTTCGGCGGGGGCGAGGTCCGCCGTGTGGGCGGTCCGCAGTCGGGTGGCCATCCGGCCAGTATTCACACGGGAGGCAGGAATCCCAGCCCCCTCACATCACCGGCCCGGGAGGCGACGGCCGGCCCGCGTGGACACCTGGCGCACCCAGATCCGAATCCCTAACCATTCAGAATTACTTGACCAGTTAGAGATGTCCGTGCTGAACTGTTCTCACCACCAAAGAGGCTTTCAGGGGTTAGGGGATCCGATCATGAGCAGTCACCCGGTCCACCACGGCCGGCAGGTCCACCACCGCACCACCACCGTCCGCGGTCACCGGATCGCCTACCGCGAGGCGGGCCCCGCGGACGCGCCCGTGCTGCTTCTCCTGCACGGCTTCCCGAGCAGCTCGCACATGTTCCGGGACCTGCTGCCGCTGCTCGCCGACCGCTACCACCTGGTCGCCCCCGACCACCTCGGCTTCGGCCGCTCGGCCGCCCCGGCGGCCGCCGACTTCCCGTACTCCTTCGACCGGCTGGCCGAGATCACCGAGGAGTTCACCGAGCAGCTCGGCCTCAAGGAGTACGCGCTCTACATCCAGGACTACGGCGCCCCGATCGGTCTGCGCCTGGCGCTCGCGCACCCCGAACGGGTGACCGCGATCATCACGCAGAACGGCAACGCGTACGAGGAGGGGCTGGGCGCCGACGCCTGGGCGCCTGTGCTGGCGCTGATCGCGGAGCGCACGCCCGGGACGGAGGCGCCGGTCCGGGCGATCAGCAGCCCGGACGGCATCCGGTGGCAGTACCTGACCGGCGTACCGGACCCGACGCTGGTGAGCCCGGACGCCTACGAGCACGACGCGGCCCTGATGGCCCGTCCCGGCCAGCCGGAGATCCAGCTCGACCTGATCTCCGACTACGGCTCCAACTTCGCGCTCTACCCGGCGTTCCAGGAGTACTTCCGCGCCGGCCAGGTCCCGCTCCTGGCGGTCTGGGGCGGCCACGACGAGATCTTCGTCCCGGAGGGCGCCCTCGCCTTCCTGCGCGACCTCCCGAACGCGGAGATCCATCTGCTCCCCACGGGGCACTTCGCCCTGGAGACGCACGCGGCGCAGATCGCGGTCCTCGTCCGGGACTTCCTCGACCGGAATCCGACGGCCGACGACCGGGCAGCGGATCACCCACACGACTGATCCTCCGCGCGGCATGCCACATCGGGCTCCGGCGCAGGGAACGGTGACGTCATGAGCGACACGACCAGAGCACTGCTTGAGGGCGGCCCGGACGACCTGCCCGAACGGATCGTCCCCGTCCCGGCCCCCGGATCGGACGTGAAGATCGAGTTGCGCGGCGGATACGAACACTTCAGGGCGACCCCGCGGCACGCGGACTCGCCGGAAGGCAGGCTGCCCGTGTACGAGTGGTGGGAACGGACGGAGCTCCCCGGATAGCGCCGCGCCCGCCGCGGCACGGGACGGTGGATCACCGCAACGCCGCCTCACCGCCTCCGCCGGACACCGGTCCGTGCGGCCGTGGACATGGAACCGCCCCCGCGCCACGGACGGGGGAGACCGTGGTGCGGGGGCGGAGTGGGTGACGGGCGGCCGGCCCGGGGGCCGGCGGCCGCGTTCGGCTGTCAGCCCATGTGCGGGTAGCCGTAGTCGGTCGGCGGAACCAGCGTCTCCTTGATGGCGCGGGTCAGCGTCCAGCGCATCAGGTTCTGCGGGGCGCCGGCCTTGTCGTTGGTGCCGGAGGCACGGCCGCCGCCGAAGGGCTGCTGGCCGACGACGGCGCCGGTCGACTTGTCGTTGATGTAGAAGTTGCCCGCCGCGTAGCGGAGCTTCTCCATCGTGTACGCGGCCGCCGCGCGGTCGCCCGAGATGACCGCGCCGGTGAGCGCGTAATCGGACGCCGACTCCATCTGGGTCAGCATCTCGTCGTACTTGTCGTCCTCGTAGACGTACACGGCGAGGAAGGGACCGAAGTACTCGGTCGTGAAGACCTCGTTCTCCGGGTCCGAGCACTCGACGACGGTCGGGCGCACGAAGTAGCCGACGGAGTCGTCGTACGAGCCGCCCGCGACGATCGTGCAGGTCGGGTCGGCCTTCGCGCGGTCGATGGCCGCCTTGTTCTTGGCGAAGGACCGCTCGTCGATGACCGCGCCGATGAAGTTCGACAGGTCGGTGACGTCACCCATGGTCAGGTAGTCGACCTCGGCCGCGAACTCCTCCTTGAAACCGGAGTTCCAGATGGAGGCCGGGACGTAGGCGCGGGAGCTCGCCGAGCACTTCTGGCCCTGGTACTCGAAGGAACCGCGGGTCAGGGCGGTCTTGAGGACCGCGCGGTCCGCCGACGGGTGGGCGACCACGAAGTCCTTGCCGCCGGTCTCGCCGACCAGACGCGGGTAGGAGCGGTACTTCTCGATGTTGTTGCCGACCGTCCTCCACAGGTACTGGAAGGTCTTGGTCGAGCCGGTGAAGTGGATGCTGGCGAGGTCGCGGTGCTCCAGCGCGACCTTGGAGACCTCGATGCCGTCACCGGTGACGAGGTTGATGACGCCCTTGGGCAGGCCCGCCTCCTCCAGGAGCTGCATCAGCAGCACGGCGGCGTGGGTCTGCGTCGGGGACGGCTTCCACACGACGACGTTGCCCATGAGCGCCGGAGCGGTGGGCAGGTTGCCCGCGATCGCCGTGAAGTTGAACGGCGTGATCGCGTAGACGAAGCCCTCCAGCGGACGGTGGTCCATGCGGTTCCACACACCCGGGGAGTTCGCCGGCGGCTGCTCGGCGAGGATCTGGCGGGCGTAGTGGACGTTGAAGCGCCAGAAGTCGACGAGCTCGCAGGGGGTGTCGATCTCGGCCTGCTGGGCGGTCTTCGACTGGCCGAGCATGGTGGAGGCGGCCAGCGTCTCGCGCCAGGGACCGGCCAGCAGCTCGGCGGCGCGCAGGATGATCGCGGCGCGGTCGTCGAAGGCCATCGCGCGCCAGGCGGGAGCGGCGGCGAGGGCCGCGTCGACGGCGTCCTGGGCGTCCTGCTGCGTGGCGTTGGCGTAGGTGCCGATGCGCGCCTTGTGGTTGTGCGGCTGCACGACGTCGAAACGGTCGCCGCCGCCCATCCGCTTCTCGCCGCCGATGGTCATCGGCAGGTCGATCGGGTTCTCGGCCAGCTCCTTGAGCTTGGCCTCCAGGCGGACGCGCTCGGGCGAGCCGGGGGCATAGCCGTGCACCGGCTCGTTGACGGGGGTGGGGACCTGGGTCACGGCGTCCATGAGCTACCTCTTCCGAGTGAATCTCTGACTTCAGCCGGGAGAACCGAAGCCATATACGTATGTTTGGTGGCGGTCAGGGCTTGACCTTCATGAGCTCGCCGCGGCGTGCGAGTGAGAAGCCCCACGGGGCGGAGTCACGAGTTCCGTACTCCTTGTTCCGGAGCTGGGTCGGCTCAGCCGACCGACGGGCGGTAGCTGCCGTCATCCAGGATGAACCCGGATGCCGACAGCTACCGCTCGCCTTCGTATCAGCCCTTGGTGAGGATCGAGCGGGCGAAGAAGAGGAGGTTGGCCGGCTTCTCGGCGAGGCGGCGCATGAAGTAGCCGTACCAGTCGGTGCCGTACGCGGTGTAGACGCGCATGCGGTGGCCCTCGGCGGCGAGCCGCACGTGCTCGTCGCTGCGGATGCCGTAGAGCATCTGGAACTCGTACTCGTCCAGTTTGCGCCCGGCCGTGCGCGCGAGCTCCTGGGCGATCGAGATGAGCCGCGGGTCGTGGGACCCGATCATCGGGTACCCCTCACCCTCCATCAGGATCTTCAGGATGCGGACGTACGCCTTGTCGGTCTCGGCCTTCTGCTGGTACGCGACCTCGGCGGGCTCCTTGTAGGCGCCCTTCACCAGACGGACGCGGCTGCCGCTCTCGGCCAGGCGGCGGGCGTCCGCCTCGGTGCGGAACAGGTAGGCCTGGATCACACAGCCGGTCTGCGGGAAGTCCTTCCGCAGCTCCTCGTGGATGGCGAACATCGAGTCGAGGGTGGTGTGGTCCTCGGCGTCCAGCGTGACGGTGGTGCCGATGGCGGCAGCGGCCTCGACGACCGGGCGGACGTTGGCGAGGGCCAGCTCGTGGCCGCCCTCCAGTGCCTGCCCGAACATCGACAGCTTGATCGACATCTCGGCCTTGGTGCCGAGGCCGAGCTTCTCGAGGCGGCCGATCAGCTCCAGGTACGCGTCACGGGCGGCGTACGACTGCTCGGGGGTCGTGATGTCCTCGCCGACCACGTCCATCGTGACTTCCAGGCCCTTGCCCGTGAGGTCCTTGATGATCGGGACGACCTGGTCGACGGTCTCACCGGGGATGAAGCGGTCGACGACCGGCTTGGTCACCGGGGCGGCCGAGATCAGACGGCGCATCTTGTCGCTGCGCGAGGCGGCGAGAATCACGGGACCCAGCACGGGGCACCTCCACAACGAAGCCAGCAGGAGGCCGAATCCCGACCATTCGGGTACGGCACGGAGAACCACCGTGAAACCTAGGGATCTCTCCGATCCTGGGCCATCGACAGCTGTCACGCATCCCTGCCCCGGATCTCAGACATATGTATGAAGAGCCCTCGGAAATGCGCGAGAATGCCGGGGTGGGCGGTGAATACAGAGGCGACTACCAAGAGCTGGTCGACGAGATCTCGGCGCTCCTCGGCGTCCCCGCGACGCTGGAGAACCGTGATTTCGAGCTGATCGCCTTCGGGGCGTACGACAGCGAGGGCGACCTCGATCCCTCCGCCCTCGACCCCGTGCGCACCCGCTCGATCCTCACCCGCCGCTCCACCACGGCGGTCCGCACCTGGTTCGAGGGCTTCGGCATCACTCGCGCCACCGGGCCCGTCCGTATCCCGCCGACCCCGGAGGCCGGCGTCTACCGCGGGCGGATCTGTCTCCCGGTGCGCCACCGGGGCATCGTCCTCGGCTATGTCTGGCTGCTCGACGACGACCCGGGCCTCACGGACGCCCAGCTGGCCGGCGCGATGGAGGTGGCCTCCCGTATCGGCGCGCTGCTCGCGGACGAGGCCCAGGCCGGCGCGGATCTCACCCGCGAGCTCCGTGCCGTTCTGACCGCCGAGCGCGGCTGGCAGCGCGACATGGCGGTGGCCGAGCTGCGCACGGCTCTCGGCCCGCGCGGCGACGGTCTGCACACGGTGGTGTGCGTGGCACCGTGGCCCTCGGCCGACCCGGACGACGCCCCTTCCGCCCGTACGGTGCCGGGGGCGACCGCGCTGTGCACCATCCCGTGGGGCGCCACCGGCCAGAGCCTGGCCCTGCTGGTACGGCTGCGTTCGCCGGACGTCCTGACCCCGGCGCTGACGGCGGCCACCAGGTTCGTACGGGAGGCGGCGGGCGGCCGCGGCGAGGCCGGGGCCACCGGGTCCGGTCGTCCGGGCGGTGCCGCGAGGCCGGCCCCGCGGGGCGGCGCTTCGGCGTCCGCGTCCCCCGGGGGTGCCGGTACCTCGGGAGCCTCGGGCGGGACGGCGGCAGCCGCTTCCCCCCGCGGCGCCTCGGGATCCGTTTCCCCCGGCGCCACCCCGGGAGCCGCTTCCCCCGGCGGGAGGGCGGCTGCCGGGATCGCCGGGGCCCGGGTGGGGCTCGGGGACCTGGGGACCGCCTGGCACGAGGCGGCCGCCGCCGCGCGTGCGGTGCTGGCCGAACCCCGGCTCGGCCCGGTGGCCGAGTGGGGGGCCATCGGACCCTTCCGGCTCCTCACCGCGCTCCCTCCGGAGGCGGCCCACGACCCGGTCGTACAGGCCCTGTTGGCTCCCGCACACCGTGAACTCGCGCGCACCGCCGAGGTGTTCCTCGACCGGGCGGGCCAGGCCGGGCGCACGGCGGCCGAGTTGGGCATCCACCGTCAGACGCTCTACTACCGTCTGTCCCGCGTGGAACAGCTCACCGGCCTCGACCTGGACGACGGCGAGGACCGGCTGCTGCTGCACATGGCGTTGAAGGGGGCGCGGCTCTAGGGCCGTCCAGGATCCGCGACTCCGCCGGCAATGAGGGCAGTTCGTCAGCAGTTGATCAGCAATTCCTGGGCGGCTACCGGCGTTCCGGTGTGGTGCCCGAGTCCCATGTGGTGGACGGTGAGGAACTGACTCCGGCCGAGCGTCGCCTGGCGGGTGACCGGCCGCCCGAGGAGGCGAGGCCGGCGGGTGAGGGCGCTGTTGTGGGGGGACCCACGAGGGAGGGATCCCCTCAGGAATGCGGCATGGGAAAGGTGTTGAGCGTCTCCTCCGTCAACGCACGTTCTTGCCAGCCGAGTCGGACGGCCGCCTCCTGTATACGCCGCCCGCCCAGCGCCGGGTAGGCCGCTGGGGCGGCTCCCACCAGCCCCGGGACGATGACGCGGACCGCGAACATACCGGCGGCGGTCGCCTCGGGCGTGGTCAGGTCCACGCTGAGCACCTCATGGCCGCCGTCCACCACGCGAGCCAGCAGAACCTCGGCCGCCCGCCGCGGCAGAGCGGGAACCTCGGCCCACGCACCGGTCGAGGGGGCCGCCCAGGCCCACGGGGCGACCCGGTCGGCTGCTCGTCTGTCCAGGTAGAGCTGCAGGTGGCACAACTGCTCGACGGCATCGCGCCCGTCGGCGCGGTAGGAGTCCAGGTACCGACGGTTCGGGCACCAGTCCTTGAAGGGGGAGGGACGTCCGGCGGTGTCGGGCACTCCGGACGGGCTGTCCAACGACAAACAGCTGATCTGCAGGGTGTAGGCCTCGGCCAGAGCCTTGGCGGCGGCCTCCAGGGGATCGGCGCGGGCTGCGAAACCGTAGGTCAGCCAGCCCTCGGTACGACTGCGGACGCCGGCGGCGAGTACCGGTACGCCGAAGTCGTTCGCCAAGTGGGTGAAGCGGACGTCGAAGGCCCGCTGGGCGCCCTCGGTCAGGCGGAGCAGCGACGTGTCGGCGGGGAGTGTGGGCGAGGGGTGCGCGTTGGCCCACCACACGGCGGCCGCATCCCGTTCGATGACCTCTTCGAGCCCGCTGAGCAGGGCGAATTCCTTGGTGGGACCTGCGGCGATGCCGCCCACTGCCGGAAACGCGTAGAGCGGTTCCGGGTGCGGCCGGGGCATGCGAGGCCAGGCGGAGTAGACGAGGAAGGCCGGCACCAGGACCGACGTGCCGTGCCTCACGGACCGGGCCTCGACCCAGTGGGCGGGTGAGTCGGGCCCGAAGGGCCGGAAGGGGAAGCCCGGGGTGGCGTACTGCCGGGCGGAGTAGAGGACGAGCCGGCGGGGATGGAGGGCGCGCAGGCCCCGGCGGGTCAACTCGCGGTGGCTGCCCCAGTGGAGCCGTTCGGGCGCGGGGGCGTGCGCCTCGCAGAAGCGTTCCACGGCTTCACCCTCCGCGGACCGGCGCGCCGGCTCGGGGCCCTCCCAGGATGTTCCGAAGGTCCGCAGGCAGCTCTGCCACGGGCGGTCGGTGACGTCGGCGAGATCACTGATGGCCAGGTGCAGGCCGGGCGGGATTCCGCCGACGCCGGTCAGGACGCGTGTTCTCGTGACGCAGGACGGCGCGGGGCCGGAGCCCGGCACGGGGCGGACAGTGCCGCCCCGGCCGGTCTCCGCCACGGTGACGTCGGTCATCAGGCCACGTACGCCGACACACAGTTCTCGACGAGGAACTGCTCGCCCACATGCGCCGGTACACAGTTCTCGATGACGAGTTGCTCCGTCTCCTCACCGACATGGGCCGGGACGCAGTTGGTGACGACCAGGTGCTGGTTCATGCTCTGTTCCCATCTGTTGTGATCCGTGGAAGCGGTGTCCCGCCTCCTTCCCGCACGACGGGTGCCGTGCGGAAGTCTTGAGTCCGGGTGATCAGCAGCCATCCGCAGCCGGCCGCACCGCCGAGCACCGCGCACAGCGTCCACAAGGTGGTGCCGCCCCACTGGTCGAGGATCCAGCCTCCGCTGATCGGACCGAGGAAGGCGGCGGCCGACCATGCGGCGGCGTACACGCCCAGGTATCGGCCTCGCTGCTGCGCCGGGGCCCGCTCCGCGACGACCGCGCTGGCCGCCGGTGCCTGGAGCATTTCGCCGAGGGTCCACACGACCACGGCGGCGACATACAGACCCGGGCTGCCGGCGAAGGCCGTCAGGGCGAATCCCGCCCCGACGAAGGTTCCGCCGGCCCACAGGGCTCGGCCCTTGGGGCCGCGGCTCATCAGCCGGGTGAGCGGGATCTGTACGACAACCACCAGCGCCGCGTTGACCCCGTTGAGAAGGCTGAAGAGCCGCGGTGAGTGCCCCTGGGCCGCCATCACCATGGCCAGGGAGCCGGAGCGCTGCTCGAAGGCGAGGGCGAACAGCAGCGTCAGCAGGGTGAACAGGACGAAGGACCGGTCCTGCCGGATCGGAACGGCCTTCCGCACCTCCTGTGCCCCCTCGGGCTCACGCGGCGTCTCCTGGACCGCCGACGCCCGCGCTGCGCCCGGCGCTGTGCGCCCGGGCATCGTTTCCGGGACCTTCGCCAGGACGACCAGCGCACAGAGCACCGTCGTCCCGGCGTCGGCGAGGAACAACAGGGTGTAGCCCTGAGTGACCATCAACCCGGCCAGAACGGCGGAGACCGCCATTCCGGCATTCACCGCCCAGTAGTTGAGGGCGAAGGCCCGCTGCCGATCCACGCCGTGCACCACATCCGCGAGCGCGGCGCCCGCGGCAGGACGCACCACCCCCGTCCCGACCCCCACCGCGAACGTGGCGGCAGCCACGGCCGGACGGTCCTGCACGAGCCCCAGGGCGGCCATGCTGACGGCGGTCCATACATGGCCGGAGACAAGGGTGAGGCGTCGTCCGTACCCGTCTGCGAGGATGCCCCCGAGCGCGTTGCCGACGATCGAGCCGAGCCCGAGCAGCGAGACGACGAATCCGGTGTACGAGGCGGAGTAGCCCCGGTCCGCAGTGAGCGAGAAGGCCAGCATCGGTCCCGCGAAGGCACCGAGCCAGTTGATCAGGAGACTGGCCCATATCCACCAGAAGACGGCGGGAAGTCCACGCGCTGCGCTGGGCAGCATCTCAACCGCGCCCTCGGGTGGCTGCCGGATGCCGCTCGCGCGTCACCAGCCCCGTTCCCGCCACTGCGGCAGTGACGGCCGCTCCGCTCCGAGCGTGGTGTCCTTGCCGTGGCCCGGGTAGATCCAGGTGTTGTCCGGGAGTTCGGCGAAGATCTTCGTCTCGACGTCGTGGAGGAGGGAGGCGAAGCGCGCCGGGTCCTTCTCCGTGTTGCCGATGCCGCCGGGAAAGAGGCTGTCTCCGGTGAACAGGTGCGGATGCCCGTTCGGGTCCCGGTAGAGCAGCGCGGTGGAACCCGGCGAGTGCCCCACCAGATGGATCGCGGTGAGGGACACTGCTCCGGCCCGCACGGTGTCGCCGTCGTCGACCAGGACGTCGGCGACCGGGACACCGGGGGCGTCGTCGCGTCCCACGAGGGAGCGGGCGCCGGTCGCGGCGACCACATCGGCCAGGGCCCGGTGGTGGTCCCAGTGCTGGTGCGTGGTGAACACCGTGGCCAGGCCGCCGTCGCCGATGAGGTCGAGCAGTGTCCGTGGCTCGGCGGCCGCGTCGATCAGGAGCTGTTCTCCGGTCGCCCGGCAGCGCAGTAGGTAGACGTTGTTGTCGATCTCACCGACCGAGATCTTCGTGATCACCAGGTCGGTCGTCTCCCGGGTGTCCCCGGGGCCGCCGGCCTGGACCTCACCGGTGTAGCTCATCGTTGCTCGCGCCTTTCTACGGGATCCATATCCCGTCGGTCATAGGACTGTTGAAGACTTTCCGCTCAAGACGCCAGCCGCACGTAGCGTCCGGAGTGGAAGACCAGCGGGCCCGCCGTGGCGGTCTCCCCCGCGCCCGCAGTGGACCACTTTTCGGCCCTGGCGATCACCAGTTCGTGGTCGCCCGCCGGATGGATCTGCTCGATGGTGCAGTCGAGCCAGCCGAGCCCGTCCGACAGCAGTGGGTGCCCGGCCGGGGTGCGGACCCAGTCGCGGCCCGCGAACCGGTCCGTCCCCCGGGTGGCGAATGTCCTGCAGACCTCCTCGTGATCCTCACGCAGGATGGTCACCGCGAAGCCGCCGGCCGTGCGGATCGCCGGCCACGTCGTCGAGGTGTGCGCCGCGCACAGCGCGATCAGCGGGGGCACGAGGGACACCGAGGTGAAGGAGTTGGCCGCCATTCCGGCGGGCCCGACTTCGGTCTGCGCCGTGACCAGGACGACCCCGGTGGTGAAGCGGCCCAGCACATCTCGGAAGGAACGCTGAGTCGACACCTTCATCTCCACTTCGTACTCGCTTCCCCTCGGCGGCTTGTCAGGCGTGGGTGATGAACTCGGCGAAACTCGGTCCCCGCAGCTTGAGTTGGGCGTGCACGTCCCCGCCCAGTCCGAACCGCCCGATGGCTCCCACGTAGTTCTGCTGGTAACTCATCCACAGCAGCACGACGTTCATGATCCGGTCACCTGCCGCGCCCTCCGGGTCGGGGAACGGATTCGGCATGCGTGCGTGGTAGCTGCCGTTGCCCTTGTGGTCGGCGATCAGCACATTGGGCACACCGAGCGGGCCCGGCCTGACCGGTCCCGCGGGATCAAGGTCGCGGCGCCGCACGGACATCACGGTGTAGAGGTTGTTCGGCAGCAGCCCGGTGAACTCGCAGTGGAAGTCGGCCGACCGGCCGCCGTCCGCCAACGTGACCCGCACGTTGCCGGCCGCCTGCACCCACTGGCCGAGCGTGATCGGTTCCGTCACCTTCGGCCCGTCCTCGGGACGCAGATCCGCCAGCGGCACCTCGTGGAAGGCGTAGCTGGGGCGAACCACCGAGAAGGGATCGGGCAGTTGGTCCGGCGCGAAGACCTCGGGATAGTTCGTGCACGGCAGCGGAAGCGGCAGCGTGTGCAGGACGAGGTTCTCGTCGGCGGCCGACAGCTGGGGGCCCAGTTCGCGGACTATGCGGTAGGGGGCCTTGCCGCCCAGCTCCGGCAGGACGCTGTCCGCGGCGACGATCGCGCTGCCCCAGTGGGAGGTGGCCCCTCCGCCGGCCGCCTCACGGTTGACGTAGCCGATCACCACGAAGTTGCCGTCCGCGTCCATCACTTCGCTGGGCGGGTACAGCGGGCCCTGGGTCGTGACGCTCAGTTCGTACGAAGCTGACTCGGCACCCATCAGATGTCCTCGGTGACACGCCGGTAGAGGCGGGTGTACACGCCCTCCTCGGTGACGAAACGGGAGTGCGCGTGCCGGGCGATCTCGCCGTAGCGCTGCGACGAGAACGCGGGCAGGTACTCCTCGGGGGCGCAGGAGAACCCGGAGACGAACATGACCCCGGGTTCCGTGGACAGCAGTGAGTGGTAGGCCAGAAACGTCTCGACCTGCTCCGTCGTCCGTACGACGTCGAATATCGTGCCGTCCCGCCAGGTGAGGTACTCCTCGTACACCGGCGGCTTCACCTCGACGTGACGCAGTTGGACGTACGGGGTGTCCGGGAGCGCCAGGCCGGCCGGGGCAGGCTTCGGCGCCTCGACGAACTGCAGTACCTGGCGGCGTACGTCACCCGCCACGAGCGGAGCCAGCGCCTTGGCCTGCTGACGCCACTGCTCGTCGAGACCGGCGAGTTCGGCAAGGCCGTCGAGCGGGGTGAGTTCGAGCAGGGCCGAGGCTTCAAGGCCCCGGTAGAAGACGGAGCCCGGTGCGGTGGGCCGGTCCAGCCACGCGGCGAGTGCCTCGACGGCGTGGTCGCCGACGGGGATCTCGGTCACCAGAAGCAGCGGAGAGGACATGGGGGTCCCTTCAGGGGTCGTATACGGGGATGCACGCGAAAAGAACGGAGTCGAGGATCCGCAGGGCTTGCAGGAGCCCGAATCAGCCGGCCACGGCCAGGCCCGGCTCGCGGCGGCCGAGCACCCGCAGGGCCCGCACGGTGCTCCGGCGTTCCATCTCGGCCATGGCCGAGCTGTGGATGGCGCCGCACGCCATGCGGATGGTGGCGGAGGGCAGGCCGGCCTGCTCAATGGTGATCTGGACGTCGAAGCGGAGCTGGGCGGGGTCACTGAGATCCGCCGAGTGGACCTCGAACTCGATCGAGGCGGCCAGCGGCAACAGGAACGTCTGGAACTTGCTGTCCATGCTGTCGAGCACGAAGCTGTAGTGCTGCTCGGGCCAACGGGACAGGTAGTACCGCTCGCTCACCGCCACGAACATCTGGCGCGCGGCCTCCAGGATGACCATGCCCTGGACGTGCGCTCCCTGGTGGTCGAGGAGCAGCTCCTGGTCGTTGTGGATGCGCAGGGCCGCCCGGAAGGTGTTCTCGCCGACCCGGCTGAGGCCCGCGACCAGGACGTTGCACTCCCGGTGCTTGTGGGTCTCGCTCTGGCGGCAGAGGCAGCCCGCGTCGCTCTCCCGTATTCGCGCGCGGTCTGTGAGGCCCCGGCGGTCCAGCTCGTCACGGATCCGGTCCCAGTCGAAGGAGGTGATGCCCTGGCCTTCGATCAGGACGAGCTCCGGGTCGTCCTGGTGGCGGTTCGCGCGCAGGTCGCGGACGAAGCGGGAGACCGTGCGGGTCGCGTCGTGGGTGGCGAAGGGCCCGAAGCGGTCGCCGACTATGTAGAGGGTTGTGGGATTCTGCGCCGGCATCAGACCCACTGCCAGGCGTCGAGCTCGACGGTGGCGGCGTGCGCGCGGCGCGAGCTGGTGAGGATCGCGTAGGTGGCGTCGGCGACATCGCCGGCGGTCAGCATCAGGTCCCGCTGTTCCTGTGTGAGGTCGCCCGGCATGTTCTCGCGGAAGGCGGTGTCGACCTTGTCCAGGACGATGCCCGAGACGCGGACGCCCCAGGGCTTGGTCTCCTCGGCAAGAGCCTTGGTAAGGCCCTCGACACCCCACTTCGACACCGAGTAGGCAAGCATGGCGCCAGGCGGTGCAGTCCGCTTGCCCCAGATCGACGACATGTTGACGATGAACCCGTCGCCCACTTCCTTCATGTGCGGCAATACGGCCCGGGCCATCACGAAGTAGCCGGTCAGATTGGTGGCGAGGGTACGGTCCCAGACCTCCTGGCTCGTCGTGAGGGCGCCGCCGGGGTGGGCGACCCCCGCCACGTTCAGCAGGTAGTCGATCTTCCCGAAGCGGGTGACGGCCTCGGCGACGGCCGCCTCGACGGCCACGGCGTCGGCGACGTCATGGACGGCGGTGAGCACCTGCTCGTCCTCCCAGCCCTGGTCGGCGACTGCCTTCTTCAGGCCCTCCCAGTTGTGCGAGTGGAGGACGAGTCGGCACCCTTCGGCGCCGAGCCTGCTCGCCAGGGCGCGACCGATGCCACGGTCGGCTCCGGTGATGAGGGCCACCTTGTCCGCTAAATCCCCGGATGTGACGGGTGCCGTCTGTATGGTCTGCGTGCTCAACTAGCTTTCCTCTCTTCCTCCGTGGGCCGATGACATCACCGGCCACCCGTGCCTGCGGGCGAGCTCGCCGAGCGTCGGATCGTCTCCGACGACCGACGGCCTGCCCACAGCGCGCAACATGTCGAGATCACTGGCGTGATCCCCGTACCCGCAGCAGTGCTCGGCGGCCAGGCCGAGTTCTTGCATCGTGCGGACGACGGCGTCCGCCTTCGCCCGGCCGATCATCGGTTCGACGACCTCGCCAGTGAGGAACCCGCGCTCGTCGACGACGAGTTCACCGCACAGCACCCGGTTCACCGCCAGATCCTCGGCGAGGGGGTCGAGGCAGGCCCGGAAGGACCCGGAGACCAGCACGACAGCGTCCCCGGCCGCCCGGTGCCCGGCCAGCGCCGAGATGCCCGCCGTGACGAAGGCGTCCGGGCGTGCCCTGTAGGCGGCGTACCAGTCCCGGCCCGCCGCCCGCACGTCGGCGGCGTAGGCGCCTGTGTAGTACTGGTAGTAGGCGCGGTTGACCTCTTCGCGGGGCAGGCCGAGGGCGGACATGTCCCGCAGCACGGCGGCGTACCGCGCGTACCGGGTGCCGTCGTCGCCGGTACGGGCCAGCCAGAAGCGCAGGAACTCGAACATGGACTTGGCGGTGATCAGCGTCTCGTCGACGTCGAAGAAGGCCGCGCCCCCGCCCGCCACGCGTCCGCCGGACGACCCGGTCACGCGACGTCCGTCGCGGTCGCCGGCCTGCGCAGCACGACGAGGACGACCACCAGCGCCAGCCCCGCGGCGACCATCACGACCAGGCCGGTCGAGGCGAGCGTGGACAATGTGCCGAGCACGGCGACACCGAGGGCGACTCCCGCCTGCCGGGAGGCGGTTGCCGCGCCCTGGCCGGTCGCGGCGAGCTCCGGCGGTGCGGCCGAGGCCATGTCCGCGGTGACGGCGGGCACCACCGTCGTCCCGCCGATGGTCAGCAGGATCTCCATGGGCACCAGCGCAGCCAGTGGCGGGTGGTCACCGACGAAGCACAGCCCCAGCCCGGCGAGGACGTGGGCCCCGAGCCCCACCAGGATGACCGCCCTGGCCCCGTATCTGACGACCGAGCGCCCGGCGAGCAACGGGATGAAGCAGGCGGGCAGCGTCATGGGAAGCAGGGCGAGACCGGTCTGCAGCGGGGAGAGATCCCGTTCTCGGATCAGCCACAGGGTCAGCGCGAAGAACGAGCCGTAGAAGACGAAGCACGACATCGCTCCCGCCATCAGGTCCGCGCGGACCCGGCTGAGCGCCATCAGGCGGGGCGGCAGCACCGGAGCCTGCGCCTTCCGCTCGACGAGCAGCAGTGCCACGAACGCGAGCACGCCGACGGCCAGCGCGATCAGAGCGGTGGGCCGGTCCCAGCCCTGGCTGCCCGCGTCGATCAGGCCGAAGGTGACGGCCCCGAGCCCGAGGACGGACAGGATGAGACCCGCGTAGTCGATCCGGTTGAAGCTCGTCGACCGGTGGGCGCTGAGCCACTTCGTGGGCAGCAGCACCAGGGCGATGATCACCGGGTTGACGAGGAACACCGAGCGCCAGCCGCCGAGTTCGACGAGACCGCCGCCGATGAGCGGCCCGGCGATGAAACCGCTGGAGCTCAGCGCGCCCCAGGCGCCGATGGCCCGGGAGCGTTTGCTGGGGTCCGGGTAGAGCTTGGCGAGGAGGGCGAGCGAGGCCGGGACCAGGCCGGCCGCCGCGATACCGAGTGTCGCGCGGCCGGCGATCAGGCTGAGCGCATTGGGGGCAGCGGCGCACGCCAGGGAGAGCAGCGCGAACAGGCACAGGGCGGTGCGGTAGACCCGGCGCGGACCCCAGCGGTCGGCGACCGCTCCGGAGGCGAGGAGCAGACCGGCGAAGACGACCGTGTACGCGTCCGCCGTCCACGGCAGTTGGGACGCGGAGGCATGCAGGTCGCTGCGCACGTCGGGAAGTGCGACGTTCAGGATCGAAACGTCAAGGATGACAAGGTAGTTTCCGGCCACGAGGCTCGCGAAGAGGAGGGGGGTCCGTAGTCGCGGGACCTTGTGCCCCGCACTCTGCGCGACCTCGGCTGTATTCCTGCCGACGACGGTCATGAAGGCTCCGGTTCGGGATGGGGGAAGGGGGTGGGGGACGCTGGCCCCGGTTCAGCCCCGGCTGGCCACGATGTGCTCGATGGATTCCTCGGGACGCGCGACGGCGCCGGTCAGCTGCGGTGCGACGTAGCGGGCAAGCAGCTCCATGCTCTTGTCCGTCTTCTCCCAGGAGCACCAGTCCGGTATGTAGACCAGCAGGCTGCCGAACCCGCCGGTCCGCTCCCGCAGTCGCTGGATGCCCTCGACGACGTCCTCGGGCGAACCGACGATCGCACCGCCGGCCTCGATACGCGCCTCCAGCTCCTGGCCCTTGGGCACGCCGGGGGTGGACACATCGCGACCCGCCGCGCGGCCGAAGAAGTCGAAGAGCCAGCGATCGAAGCCCTCGCGGACATCGGCGAACGCCTGTTCCCTGGTCTCCGCCACATGAAGCGGCAGGGCCACCCGCCAGTTGTCCCGATTCATGGTGTGGCCGTACTGCTCGGCGGCCTCCTCGGCGTAACTCCACTGCCGGGCGAGGTCGATGGTCTTGGGTGCGCCCGGCTGGCTGAGCGCGAAGGAGACCAGGCTGGTGCCGTGCTGTCCGGCCAGGAGCGGGCTGGTGGGTGAGGTGCCGCCGCTGGCGATGGCCACCTCCAGGCCGCCTGGGGTGTAACGGGGCAGCTGGAGCTTGGCGTCGCGCAGCCCGTACCAGTCGGTCTTCTCGGTGATCCGTGCTTCGCCGTTGACCAGCTCGATCACCGCCGGCAGCGCTTCGGCGAGCCGGGTGCGCTGCTCGCTCGCCTCGATGCCGAGCATCTGCGCGTCCGGGAAGATGCCGGGACCCACGCCGAGGATGTAGCGGCCGCGGGTGAGGTGGTCCAAGTGCACGGCACGCGAGGCCACATGGAAGGGGTGGTGCCAGGGAAGCGGCACGACCCCGTTCGCCAGCTTGATCTGCCGGGTCCGCTGGGAGGCTGCGGCGATCATCGTTTCCGGGGCGCCGACGAGCCCCCAGCCGAGCGTGTGGTGCTCGCCGAACCACGCCTCGTCGAAGTTGAGCGCATCGACCCTCTCCACCAGGTCGAGCTGGCGGCGCAGGACCAGGTGCGGGTCCTGGCCGGGCTCGTTCACGGGGGACAGGAATATTCCGATACGGCTGTGCATGGCGTTCCTCCAGGAGAGAACGGAAGAAATTCGTCTGGGTGGGAAAGGCCGGATCAGGCGGTGGGGGCCTCGACACTGCCGCGGGATTCCATCAGCACGACGACACCGGTCGCGCTGCCGGCCTCGACCAGCTCGTCCTCAGCTATTTTGATGCCGTACTTCCGCTCGATGAGAACGGAAAGCTCCAGCATGATGAGCGAGTCGAGTTCCATCTCGCTGAACGGCGTGGAGGGGGTGACTTCCTGATCCAGATCGAAGTTGTCGGTGAGGATTTTCACGATGTTCTCGGCAACACCTTGGGAGTTCATGAATCCCCTTCAGAGGGCAGGGTGCGTACGGGAGAGAAAGCCGCAGGAATCAGGCGGCTCAGATGTCCGTGGAGATTTCCATCACGTCGAGTTCGGGCCACCGCATCGCGGTCGAAGCCCAGCTGAGGCCACCGCCGAACGCGGTCATCAGCACGCGGTCACCGGCCTTGATCTGCCCGCTCTTGGCCGCGTCGGTCAACGCCAGCGGAATGGAGGCAGCCGATGTGTTGCCCGCCTTGTCGAGGTGCACCAGCATGCGGGACCGATCGACTCCGAGCACGTCCGCGACTGTGTGCAGAATCCGGATGTTCGCCTGGTGCGCGGCACACCAGTCGACGTCCGCCGCCCCCCAGCCGATCCGCTTGAGCAGTTGCTCCGACGAAGCCGCCATCCTGTCGACGGCGTGCGTGAACATCTCCTTGCCCTGCATGGTCATATACGCGTCCTCGGGGTTCGGCGGTCGCCCGCTTCCCCGCTCACGCGAACCGCCCCCGGCCACTTGGGCCAACTCGTGGCCGACCCCGTCGCTGCCCAGGTCGAAGCCGAGCAGTGCGCCGGGTTCGTCGCTGTTCCCCGCGCGCAGCACCGCGGCGCCCGCGCCGTCACCGAAGATGATGGTGGTGGAGCGGTCCTGCGGGTTGAGTCGCGTGGACCAGACGTCCGCCCCGATGACGAGGACCCGTTCCGCGACACCGGCTGCGATCGCACCGGCGGCAGCGGACAGAGCGTAGAGAAATCCGGAGCAGGCTGCCGATACGTCGTATGCGGCGACGTTTCCGAGTCCGAGTGCGGTCGCGACTTCGGGTGCCGTGCCGGGCATGGGCTGGTTTCCGGTGCTGGTCGCGAGGATCACCAGATCCGCGGAATCGACCCCGGCGGATTTCAGAGCCCGCGCTCCGGCGGCGGTCGCGAGATCACCGGTGTTGGTTCCGGTATCGGTCCAGTGCCGGGTCCGAATGCCGGTCCTGGTACGTATCCACGCGTCGTTGGTATCCAGTGTCTCGGCAAGTTCGTCATTCGACACCGAACGCGACGGAAGGGCCGCTCCAATTCCTGCCAAGACCGCTGCGCGTATCAATTTTCCCCCATGGCGGTGATTTCACTGATTACTTTATCCGGCGGGAGTCCCGTCAGGAAGCTTGTACATGCCTTGCGCATGCACAAGGGATTTCCGGTTACGCCTCTTCGTCGCTCACCCACGACATGAGCTTGCGCAGCTCCTTGCCGGTGGTCTCCAGGAGGTGGTTCTCGTCCTGGGTCTTGTACTCGT